>NZ_JBVVPP010000001.1:400378-468555 GCF_055811315.1 Bradyrhizobium sp. MI1.4
CCCCCCCCCCCCCCCCCCCCCCCCCCCCCCCCCCCCCCCCGCTCCCCCCCCCCCCCCCCCCCCCCCCCCCCCCCCTCCCCCGCCCCCCCCCCCCCCCCCCCCCCCCCCCCCCCCCCCCCCCCCCCCCCCCCCCCCACGACTGGTGATCCGAGCATCAGGGCCACCGCCAGGGCCGAGCCCGCCGCCTGCAAACGCTTCATCGCATCTCTCCTCGTTGCCCGCGACCGGCTTGTCGCTCTCCCCCCGTGAGGATACCAATGCAACAAGGCCGCCCTCAACTTGTCAACTGTTTGGTTGGAAATGCCCGCAAAACGATCAGGCGACACCGTGCCGCAGCGGCGCGACCCGGTCGCCACACGCAAGAAGCTGCTCACCGCGGCGCGCGAGGAGTTCGCCCGGCACGGCTTTGCCGGCGCCCGCGTCGACGAGATCGCAGAGCGCGCCGGTGTCAACAAGCAGCTCGTCTACCACTATTTCGGCGACAAGGACGCGCTCTATCTCGCCGTGCTCGAATGGGTTTACGCCGATATCCGCGAGCAGGAACGTCAGCTCAATCTCGAAGGCCTGCCGCCGGGAAAGGCGATCCGGAAACTGATCGAGGCCTCGTTCGATTACCTCGCGACGAACCCCGATTTCATCGTGCTTCTGAACGACGAGAACCGCGGCGGTGCCCGCCACGTCCGCGGCTCGACGCGGCTGGAGGCGATGCATTCGCCGCTGGTGAAGAGCGTGTCCCACATCCTTCACGAAGGCGTCCGCGCCGGCATGTTCCGCAAGGGGATCGACCCGATCCAGCTCTATATCTCCATCGCGGGCCTCAGCTATTTCTATCTCTCCAACACGCCGACGCTGTCGGCGATCTTCGGCAAGGACCTGTCGAGCCGGGCCGCGCGCCGCGCCCGCCGCCGGCACGTCGCCGATCTCGTGCTGCATTCGCTCCGGCCATAATCAACCAACTGGTTGAAACTTCCCTCCGGGACGGCTAGGCTTGCGACCAGCGGCAAGGTGGCCGCTGACAGCAGGGGGTAACCGGTGACAGGAGACGGCGCCCGCAATACGCGCAGCTTTGCGATCGTCCTAATCGTGCACTTCGCCGTGCTGGTGCTCTGGCAGGTGCTGGTCGATGCCTTCCACGTCCCGAAGTTCATCCTGCCCTCGCCGCTCGCGACAATCCAGACGCTGGGAACCGCGAGCTACGCCTGGGGCGCCAACACGCTGGTGACGGCGATCGAGATCCTCGGCGGCTTTGCGCTCGGCGCCTTCGTCGGCGTGACGCTGGCCGTCATCTTCAGCTGGGCGCCGCTGATCAGCCTCGTGCTGCTGCCGCTGTTCGTGACGCTGAACATGATCCCGAAGGTCGCGCTTGGTCCGCTCCTCATCGTCTGGTTCTCCTACGGCATCGTGCCGAACATCCTGATCGCCTTCAGCATCTGCTTCTTCCCGATCCTGCTCACCACCGCGCGGGGCTTGCGCGAGGTCGAGCCGGATCTGCTCGACCTCGTCAAATCGCTGCGCGGCTCGCGCTGGACGCTGTTCCGCAAGATCCAGCTGCCGGGATCGCTGCCTTACATCTTCTCCGGAATGAAGGTCGGCGCCATCCTCGCGGTCGCCGGCGCCATAGTCGGCGAGTTCATCGCCTCCGAGCGCGGGCTCGGCTACCTCATGATCCAGGTGCAGTCGTCGCTCGACACGCCCGCGATGGTGATGGCGGTCGTGCTGCTCACCCTGCTCGGCGTCGCGCTTTACGGCTTCGTGCTCGTCCTCGAACGCATCTTCGTCGTCGGCGACGCAAGACAAACTTGAAGATCAAGGACCAAAACCATGCTCCTCACCCGCCAGAACCTGCCGAAGACCATCCCTGATATCGCTGCGCTCGACGATCTCCTGTGCCGGCCGACCCAGGCATTGATCGACGACCTCGCCCCGGTCGACGGCGACATCATGATCCTCGGCGTCGCCGGCAAGATGGGGCCGACGCTGGCGGGGCTTGCCAAGGCCGCAGCGCCCGATCGCCGTGTCATCGGCGTCGCCCGCTTCAGCGACGCCGGCGTCAAGGACTGGCTGCACGCGCGTGGCGTCGAGACTATCAATTGCGACCTAATGGACGAGACCGCGATCCAGGCGCTGCCGAAGGCGCCCAACATTGTCTTCATGGCCGGCCGCAAATTCGGCGCTGAGGGCGATCTCTCGCTGACCTGGGCGATGAATGCGCACGTGCCGGCACTGATCGCGCAGGCCTTCCCCTCGTCGCGGATCGTGGCGTTCTCGACCGGCTGCATCTATCCGTTCGTCCCCGTCGACGGCAAAGGATCGGGCGAGGACATGGCGCCGAACCCGCCCGGCGAGTACGCCCAGTCCTGCGTGGGCCGCGAGCGCATGTTCGAGTATTTTTCGCGCAAGTTCGGAACGCCCGGGCGGCTATTCCGCCTCAACTACGCGATCGACATGCGCTATGGCGTGCTGCACGACATCGCCTTGAAAGTGCTCACGGGCACGCCGATCGACCTCAGCATCGGTCATGTCAATTTCATCTGGCAGGGCGATGCCTCATCGCAGGCGCTGCGCTGCCTCGCGCATTGCACAGCGCCGACCTCGCCGATCAATGTCAGCGGCCACGAGATTTTGGCGGTGCGCGACCTCGCAGCAAGATTCGGCGCCAGGTTCGGCCGTATGCCGGTGCTGACAGGAAACGAAGAGCCGACCGCGTGGCTGACCGACACGTCCAAGGCAGTCGAGCTTTTCGGCCTGCCGATCGTCGACACCGAGCAGCTGATCGCCTGGACGGCGGATTGGGTGTCGCGCGCCATGCCGAGCCTCGGCAAGCCCACCAAATACGAGGTGCGCGATGGACGCTACTGACGATCCGCGCATCATCCGGCTTGGCGTCGAGGATGCTGCGGCGGGCCTCGCGCTCTCGACAGAGGCGCACTGGAACCAGAATGAAGACGACTGGCGGTTTTTCCTAAGCGACGGCGTCGCGTTCGGCATCCGTGATGGCGCGCAACTGGTCGCGACCGCAGCACTCCTGCCCTACCCCGGCGACAACGCCTGGATCAGCATGGTGCTGGTGACGGCAAGCCATCGCCGACGCGGTCTCGCCACGCGGCTCGTCGACGCCTGCCTGGCGATGGCGCGCGAACGCGGCCTGACGAGCTGGCTCGACGCAACCCCGGACGGTGCTGCCGTCTATGGGCCGCTCGGGTTCACGCCGACCCTGCAATTGCGCCGGCTCAAGCTGGTGAAATCGGCATCCGCGTCCGGGCAGGCACCTTCGTCCGCGACACTCGACGCGCTCCGCGCGCGCGACCGGCGCGCCACGGGCCTCGATCGAACCGCCCTGCTCTCCAACTTCGCGCAGCGTTCCGGCTCGCGCATCGTCTCCGCGAACGGCGCCATCGCGCTGGTTCGCGACGGACGTACCGCCCGCCATATCGGCCCGCTGCTTGCCGACGACGCGGCAGCCGCGCTGACCCTGGTCGATGCCATCGCGCGATCGGAGACCGGACCGCTGCTGCTCGATGCCGTCGCGTCGCAAGCCGCGTTCCCTGAAGGATTGACCGCATCCGGCTGGATCATCGAGCGCCCGTTCCAGCGCATGCGGTTCGGCCCCGCTAAGACCGCGGGTGAAGACATGCCATTCGCCGTCGCCGGCCCTGAATTCGGATAGGACATCATGCACCACAGCCAGATCAACAGCGAGATCCGCAAGCTGATCGCCGACGGCACCGTGCTGCCGGCGCATCCCCTCGCGCTCACCGCCGAACGCCAGCTCGACAAAAAGCATCAGCGCGCGCTGACGCGCTATTACATCGAAGCCGGCTCCGGCGGCCTTGCGGTCGGCGTGCACACCACGCAGTTCGCGATCCGTGACGTCGGCCTCTATCGTCCCGTGCTGGAGCTCGCCGCCGAGACGGCGGCGAACTGGACCAAGCGTCCGCTGGCGCTGGTCGCGGGCCTCGCCGGTCCGACTAGGCAGGCCACCGCTGAAGCCCGCACCGCGCGCGACATCGGCTATCACGCAGGGCTCCTCAGTCTCGCTGCGATGAAGAGGGCGTCGGAGGACGAGATCATCGCGCATTGCGCAGCGGTCGCAGCCGAAATTCCGCTGGTCGGCTTCTATCTTCAGCCGACGGTCGGCGGCGTGGTCCTGTCGAGCCGGTTCTGGCAGCGCTTTGCCTCGATCGACAATGTCATCGCGATCAAGATCGCGCCGTTCAACCGCTACCGGACCCTTGATGTTTTGCGCGGCGTCGCGGCAGCCGGCGCGCTCGACCGCGTTGCGCTCTATACCGGCAATGACGACCACATCCTGCTCGACCTGATGCTGCCGTTCGACCTCCGCGACAACGGCGTCACCACGCGCACTTATTTCAAAGGCGGCCTGCTCGGCCACTGGTCGGTGTGGACGGCGAGCGCGATCAAACAGTTCGAGCGCTGCAAAGCGGCACGGCACAAGGACAGCGTGCCGGCCGATTTGCTCGCGCTCGATGCCCGCGTCACCGATTGCAACAGCGCATTCTTCGACGTCGCCAACGATTTTCACGGCTGCATCGCCGGCTGCCATGAGGTGCTGCGACGGCAGGGCCTGATGCAGGGCCTGTGGTGCCTCGATCCGAACGAGGGCCTGAGCCCCGGCCAGAAGGACGAGATCGAGCGCGTGTACCGCGAGCATTCCGACCTCAGCGACGACGCGTTCGTGGCCGCAAACTTGGATAAATGGCTGGCATGAGCTCAAGCCCCTTTATCAGCCTGCACGGCGTCCGCAAGGTCTATCGCAGCGGCGGCGCCGAATTCCTGGCGGTGTCCGACGTCACCATGGACGTGCAGGAGGGTGAGCTGGTCTCGCTGGTCGGCCCGTCCGGCTGCGGCAAGACCACCGTGATGAAGATTTTGGCCGGCTTGCACGACGCCGACGGCGGCACGGTGAAGATCGGCAACGCCAAAAGCCCGTTCGATCCGACCCGCGACATTGGCATGGTGTTCCAGCAGGCGTTGCTGCTGAAATGGCGGACCATCCTGGACAACGTGCTGCTGCCGGCAGAGATCGTCGGTCTTCCGATGAAGGCCGCGCGCGAGCGGGCGCGCGATCTGCTCAATCTGGTGGGTCTTGCCGGCTACGAGCAGAAATATCCGCGAGAGTTGTCCGGCGGCATGCAGCAGCGCACCGCCATCGCGCGCGCCTTCATTCACGACCCGAAACTGATCCTGATGGACGAGCCGTTCGGCGCGCTGGACGCGCTGACGCGCGAGCAGATGAATCTAGAGATGCTGCGGATCTGGCGCGAGAGCGGCAAGACCATCATCTTCATCACGCACTCAATCCAGGAGGCCGTGTTCCTGTCCTCGCACTGCGCCGTGCTGACGGCGGGACCTGCGAAGATGGCCGATTATTTCCCCATCGACCTGCCCTTCCCACGGGCTCTGCCGCTGAAGACGACGGACGCGTTCGGCGCCTATGCGCGCCGGATCTATGAGAAGCTGGGGCTGGGGGCGGCTTAATTCAGCGCACGATAGATGCCATAGGGTGGGCAAAGCGACTTGTCCGCCGTAGCTCGACGAGCGAAGGCGGAAGCGTGCCCACCATGGCGAGTCAAGCAAGCAGTGGTGGGCACGGCGCAAGTGCGCCTTTGCCCACCCTACGGGAGTTTGCGCGATCAAGCCTTGTTGCGCATCTTGCCGAGCAGATAATTGTCGTAAAAATTCTCCGCGATCTGCGTGTAGAACAGCAGCTCCTTCATATAGGCGTCGTGGCTTTCCTTGGTGCGCTTGAACAGGTCGCTCTTGATGGCGAGCTCGTTCAGATGGTCCTGGGTCGCGGTGTAGCAGGCCTCCAGCACCGGCTGCGGAAACGCCTTCAGCTCCGCGCCATTGGCGATCAGCCGCTTCAGCGCCGCCGGATTCACGCTGTCGTATTTCTCGAGCATCCAGGCGCCCGCGGCCGACGCGGCCTGGTTGACGATCGCCTGGTACTGCTTCGGCAGCGACGCCCACTTCTCGTCGTTGACGATCATGTGCAGCATGGCGCCGCCTTCCCACCAGCCGGGGAAGTAGTAATATTTGGCGACCTTCTGGAAGCCGAGCTTCTCGTCGTCATAGGGGCCGACGAATTCGACTGCGTCGATCGTGCCCTTCTCCAGCGCCGGATAGATGTCGCCGCCCGCGATCTGCTGCGGGACCACGCCGAGCCGCGCCAGCACATGACCACCCATGCCGGCGATGCGGAATTTCAGGCCCTTGAGATCGTCGACGGTCTTGATCTCCTTGCGGAACCAGCCGCCCATCTGGGTGCCGGAATTGCCGCAGAGGATGGCGTGCGCCTTGAACGGCTTCAGCGCCTCGTTGGTGAGGTCGGCGCCGCCGCCGAAATGCCACCAGGATTCCTGATGGCGATGGTTCATGCCGAACGGCGCGCCGGTGGCATAGGCCAGCGCCGGCTCCTTGCCGATGTAGAAATAGAGCGGGGTCTGCGCCATGTCGACAGAAGCGGTGCTGACCGCATCGAGCGCCTGCAGGCCGGGAACGAGCTCGCCGGCCGCGAAGGTCTGGATCTGGAATTTGTTGTCGGTGGCCTCGGCAACATATTTCGCAAAAGTCTGAGCGGTGCCGTAGATAGTGTCCAGCGACTTCGGGAAGCTCGAGGTCAGGCGCCATTTGATCTCGGGCGCGCTTTGCGCGATCGCAGGTGCGGCAACCAGCGTCGTCGCGCCGGCAACCGCGCCGCCCTTGAGGAATGTACGGCGTTTCATGATGGTCTCTCCCTGAACTATGTTTCAACGTATCGGCTTGAGCGCGATCTTCGCAGACCATGGCCTGTTGCTATAGCGGAGTTCAACTAGTGAGCGGTAGCCCGGATGGAGCGCAGCGCAATCCGGGAATCTTCCCAAATTTCCCGTGTCGCTCTCAGAGCAGCTTGGCGCTCACAAACAGCGCGCGCACGGCGTTGGTCGCCTGCACCACGAGCATGGCGTTCTCGGCGGCACCTTCGAGCGCCGCGACCGCGTCTTCATGCAGCGAGCGGAATTCCATCCACTCGACCGATTTGAAATTGGTGAGGAATTGATAGGCCTGGCCGACGGTCGCGATCGCCAGCGTGTCGCCGTTCAGCTTGATCTTGAACGTCGTGCGCAGCGGGGTCTCGGAACTTTGCGGATCACTCATGGGCTGCTTCTGGACGATGACGGCTTAACGAAAGGAAAACGGCAGCCCCGCCGTAGCAGGCCAATATCCGGAGCAGATATCAGGACTCGGTGCTCGCGCGCTGCGAGGCGGTCGCCGATGGGGTCAGCCTCGGCACCACGACCAGACGGTTGAACTCACCGTTGTCGTAGGCTTTCATGAATCGATCATAGTCCTTGATCGAAACGCAGCCGTTGGAGTCGCCACGAGGCCCGAGCATGTAATTGTGGGTGAGCAGGCCGACGCGGCCGAGCGCGCTGGTGCCCTCGGCGGGCGTCAAGCGCAGTGCGCGGACGCCGTGAAACAGTTTTTCGCGCGGCTTCAGGTCGTAGGTCGCAGGCGGGGTCGCGCCAACCATGCGCTGGTCGACGTGCTCCGGGTCGTCCATCAGCGCGCCCATGCCGGAATGCGCTTCCAGCGCGATGCCGCTCGGCAGGTAAAGCGCCTTGGCCGAGATGTCGTAGACCGCGGTGCGCGAATCGTAGCCAAGCGCGGCGAGATCCGGCGCCTTGCCGAACAGGCCGCTGTCGGGCGTCAGCGAGGCCAGCCTGATCTTGTCGGTGAATTTTTCGAAGAAATTGCGGTTGTCGACCCGGGGGTTGGTCTCGGCATAAGCCTGGCTCGAGGCAATCTGGGCGGAGATGTCCGCCTGGGGCGGGCGCGAGCGCGGCATCGGGATGGCGTCAGCACGCTGCGATTGTCTCGTCTCCTCGGACATATGCCGGTCGTCATCGGTCAGGGTCGAGCGCCAGTCGTCGCCCTGGAGCTTCTGGGCGAGCATCGCCTTGGCATCGCGCAATTTGAGCTGGACTGCATTGACCGCGGAGCGCTCCAGCGTTCGCAGGCCGAGCTCGCGGGCGGGCGGACTGCTGGAAGCCGAAGCGAATCGATCATCGAACGAAGGCGCATTGGCCGGCGGCAGTGCGGCGGTGACCAGCGAGGCCGAACCGCCGATATCCGCGACCCAGGCGGCAGCGCCCAGTGCCAGCGCGACGGCGGCCAGAGACAGCAATATCGTCTCGGCTCGCCCAATACGGCGGCGCGACAATAGCCCCTCGGCTCGTGCCCGGTCGGAAACCATCAGATCCCCAAAATCGACCCCCGAGGGGACCCACCCCCACCCGGAGATTCTCTACCAGCTACCACATTGGGAGCCAAAAGTTAGGCATAATCGCGGCCGGCAAGGGCCCCGGCAAGCCATTCCAGGGTATCCCAAGGTATCTTATGACCGATCCGTTCGATCTAGAGCGCTTTGTCCGGGCCCAGGACCCGGTCTATGGCGACGTCCAGGGGGAGCTGACCCGGGGCCGAAAGCAGAGCCACTGGATGTGGTTCGTCTTCCCGCAGGTCGCCGGTCTCGGCTTCAGCGCCATGTCCCAGCGCTACGCCATCACCTCCCGCGCCGAGGCCCAGGCCTATCTCGCCCACCCCATCCTCGGTCCGCGCCTGATCGAATGCACGCGGCTCGTGCTCGCCGTCGAGGGCCGGACCATCAACGCCATCCTCGGCGCGCCCGATGATGCCAAATTCCGCTCGTCGATGACGCTGTTCGACGCGGTGTCCGATGAGCCCGTTTTCGACGAGGCGCTCGCCCGGTATTTTTCGGACAAGCGCGATCAGGCAACGCTCGATATCCTCGCGGCCCTTGACCGACAGCCCAAGTGACCGCAGCCACCAGCGTAAACCCGGGATTAACATCGCCTGCCTATTGTCCGTGCAAATAATTTCCCGCGCCAGTTGCCGGACAGAATCATGAAAATCGGTACGCTCCTGACCACCGCCATCGTCTCGCTCTCGACAGTGGGCGGCGGCCTCGCCGTCTACGTCGCCGTGACGAAATACCAGACGATGGAACGGATCACCGAAGCGCAGGGGCGGCTGGCGATCGTCCGCGCCGTCAGCGACATCCCGCGCTACCTCAATCCCGAGCGCGGCTTTTCCACCAACATCCTCTACGGCCCTCCCGCGGTCGACCCGGCGCTGCTTGCCGAGCAGGACAAGCTGCGCAAGCAGACCGATGCCGCCCGCGACAGGATGAACGCGCTGCGCAAGGACCTGCCCGGCCCGTTCGATGACGGCAACACCACCGGCGGCAACATCGACGCCATCAATTCGAAGTTCACGGCGCTGCGCGAAGCCATCGACAAGGCGATGGCAGGCCCGCCGGAGGCGCGCAAGGATGCCGCCAAGAAGATCGTCGCCGACAACGCCGTGCTCAACGCCGGCGTGACCGCGCTGCTCAACGAGCAGGTTCGCCGCATGGCGATCCTCAACGGCGATGCCTACCGGCAGGCCAGCTACGCCAACATCGCGATGACATTGCGCGACGTGGGCGGCTTCAACTCCAGCCTGCACAAGAATCTCGTCGGCGGCAAGAAACCGGCGACCGATGCCGAGAAGGCCGAGATCAGCCGCTCGCAGGGCCGCAACGATCAGATCGTGATGTCGCTGCTGGAGTTGCGCGGCAATCCCGCAACGCCGGCGAACGTCGCCGCCGCGCTGGAAAAATTCAACGCGATCTACATCGAAGAGTTCGGCCGCGAGCTCAAGCTGGTGAAGGAGGGTGCGGTCACCGGCAAGTACGAACACGACATGGACACCTATTACACCGCCACGCAGCGCGGCCTCAGCACCATTATCGAGGTCCGCGACGCCTTCTACGACAACGCCGAGCAGATTCTCGCCGGTGCCTCCACTGCGGCCCACACCAGCTTCACCATCGCACTCGCGGGCCTCCTCGCCGTGCTGATCGCCAGCGCCGGCCTCATCGTCACGGTCCGCCGCCGCGTCTGCGCCCCGATCGTCAACCTGACCACGCGGATGTCGCGGCTCGCCGACGGCGAGGTCGCGGAAGAGATTCCCGGCGCCGAACGTTCCGATGAAATCGGCGCGATGGCCGCAGCCGTCCGGGTGTTCAAGGACAACATGATCCGGGCCGACAGCCTCGCGGCGGAGAAGCAGGCCGAGAACGACGGCAAGATGCGCCGCGCACAGGCGCTCGACGGGATCACCCGCGCGTTCGAAGCCAAGGTCACCGAGCTCGTCGGCGGCTTGTCCCGCGCTTCAGCCACCATGGAAAGCACGGCGCAGTCGATGACCTCGACGGCTGCCCAGACCAACAGCCAGGCCGCCGTCGTCGCCGCCGCCTCACAGCAGACATCGAGCAACGTGCAGACGGTCGCGAGCGCCACCGAGGAGCTGACCTCTTCGATTTCGGAGATCGCCCGTCAAGTGGCCCAGTCCACCGAGATCGCGGCCCGCGCCGTCGACAACGCCCGCCGCACCGGCGACACCGCCCGTGCGCTGGCCGAGGGCGCGCAGAAGATCGGCGACGTCGTCACGCTGATCCAGAGCATCGCCGAGCAGACCAATTTGCTGGCGTTGAACGCGACCATCGAGGCCGCCCGCGCCGGCGACGCCGGCCGCGGCTTCGCGGTAGTTGCTGCCGAGGTGAAATCGCTGGCGGGCCAGACCGCCAAGGCCACCACCGAAATCTCCGAGCAGATTTCGGCGATCCAGGCCGCGAGCGACGAGACCGTCACCGCGATCCGCAACGTCGCCGACGTCATCGGCGAGATCGACCAGATCGGCACCGCGATCGCGGCCGCGATCGAGGAACAGGGCTCGGCGACCAAGGAGATCGCCCGCAGCGTCCAGGAAGCCGCGCGCGGCACCCAGGAGGTCAACACCAACATTTCAGGCGTGCAGCGCGCCGCCGACGACACCGGTACGGCCGCGCGGGAGGTGCTGGGCGCAGCCGAGCAGCTCTCGTCCCAGTCACGCGATCTCGCCGGACAGTTCGACCGCTTCCTCGGTGAGGTCAGGTCGGCGTAAGGACTTAGTACGGCGGCGCCTTGCGCGCCCGCTGCGCCTTGGCCGCCTCGATCCACCATGCGAGATCGTCGGCGAAGCGCGGGAACGAGCGTTCCAGCGCTTTGCCGCCCTCGCCGATCGGTTCACCCGCTTCCGACAGCGTCTGTGCGATCGGGCCGACGCCGATGGTGCTCGACACCACCACCATGCCCATCTCCGACAACGTGCCATGCCAGGCGGTCGAGGCACGCGCGCCGGACAGGCGGCCGGCCGAGTAGCTCACGATCGCGGCTGGGCGCCAGAACCACTCCTCGAGGAAGTGGTCGGTAAGATTCTTCAGGCCCGGCTGGATGCCCCAATTGTATTCGCCAGTGACGAAGACGAAACCATCGGCGCCGCGGATCTCTCCGGCGAGCTTCTCCAGCGCCTCGGGTGCGGAGCCCTTGGGGTATTCCTTGTACATGCGATCGAGCATCGGCAGGCCGATCGCCTTGGCGTCGATAAACACGACGTCGTCGCCGCGGGCGCGCAGGCGATCGATGACGAAATTCGCCAGGCGTATGCCCATGCGGTCGGAACGGTAGGAACCGTAGAGGACGAGAATGCGATTGCTCATGGGCAGCAGTCTAGCACGGATCATCAGGCCGGCCCTCAACGTTTTGACGCGCTAAGTTCGCCGTCCGGATTCAAGCGTTTGCGACGGTGTCTCGCCGAACTGGTCGCGATAGCTTCTGGAGAAGTCGCCGAGATGCCAGAAGCCGAACGCCAGCGCGACGGCCTTGACACTATCGGCACCCGCGAGCAGCCGCTGACGCACCAGCCACAGCCGCCGCAGGCGCAAGTAGCGGTGCAGGCTCATTCCACGATAGCGGCGGGCGACGTCGTGCATGGTGCGAACGGACAAGCCGAGTTTGCGCGCGATCTCGTCGCTGTAGATGGGCAGCGAGAGGTCGTCGGAAAGCAGCGCGCGGATGTCCTGAAAGACTTTGAAGTTGCGCTCGTCATTGGGGCGCAGGGTCCATCGCGCGGGAACGATACTTTCGAAAATTGCGTCCACAGCGCCGAGCAGGGTCTCCTTCATGCCGGCCGCCTTCAGCGGCAAGTCGGGCGAGGCGACGGGCTCCGACGCGGCTTCCAAGACTTCCCGGACCACACCGCGAAGCCGGCTCAAGCCCGCAGCGGTCGTTTCGAAGATGTTGAAGCAGAGGGTTGCTTGTGGCCAGCCGCGATCCGTCACCTCCGGCCTGAACACCACCGAGGCGATTTGCCGCTGCACCTCCTCGATGATGGTGTAAGCCGCGCCGCCGCTGCCGATGACGATAACGGGTCGTATACGCCGCGCGCCGTTGAATCGAACGGTCACGTCCAAATCGTCCATCGTGAATCCGATCGCGGTACAATTCTCGACGAGCTGTGCGTCGACGACCCGCGGAAATGCCCGCGTCAAATTCAGGTCGCAGCCGGGTAGCGACAGAATACTCTGCTCGGCCGAAATCCTCCGTACAAAAGGCGTGAACTCGAAGTCGAGCCCTCGTATGGCGTTTCGAAATTCATCGACGTCGGAAGCGAAATACCTTTGGCGCCAGCGTCGGCGGATCATCACTTCTATTCATGGCAATATGAACTTCGCGTCGCAACACACGCGTCCGGCGACGATGCCGGCCCGCTTCTGCGCTCCGTGTGCCTTAAGTCTGAAAGAATCACTTCGAACTATGCCGACCAGTTGGCGAGCGTCGAAGTCCAAGGACAAGGCGGCGCATCAAATCTCGCCAATTTTCGATAGCGTTTTCCGTGTGGCCAGCGGTGCAGATATACCTAGACGAGCAAAATCCAAACTTCAAATTAACGTCTGTCGGGCGGAATAGGTGCAGTTCGATAGTCCAAATTAATTTTAGGTCAGGCCCCTGCCATGATGGCAAATTCGCCTGCTGATATTCTTGCTGAATTGGAAGAGGTGGTCGCAACCTACCCACCGCACCGTTGCGCACGCATTCTCGCCGGCATGGTGCAGTTGCTCACTGGCAGCCGCGGCCAGTGCCGGGAATTGCTCGTCAACGTGGTCGACGGTGTTCTGCTGCGATTGACGGAACGGGTCGAGGCCAGCGCACTGGTTCAGCTCAGCACGGCGCTCGCGGAACTTGACATCGCGCCTCCCGAAACATTGTGGCGTCTCGCCTCGCACGATAGTCCGGACGTGGCATGTCCTGTGTTGCTCAAGTCGCGTGCACTTTCCGCAGCCGATCTCGAGGCTGTCATTGACTCCCGTGGCGAGTGGCATCGACGCGCGATCGCCGCGCGCAGCGACATCGCGCCGACGGTGACTGAGGCGCTGATCAAGCACGGCGGCCCGATCTGCCTTGACCTGATCAAGAACCAGGGAACGAAATTCTCCGACGCAGCCTATGCAGCGCTAATTGCCAAGGCCGACCAGGACGGCGAGATCGCGAAGGCGCTGGTGCTCCGGCCCGGCACGCCCGATCTGGTCGTGCGCAAGCTGCTCTCCGCCCCACCAGCCCGGAAGGCACCCGCCCCGTCCGCCGCAGCGCCGGTGCCGGAAGCGGAGCCGGCTCCGCCAAAGCGGCCTTGCCGGGCCGACTACGCGGGCGCGAGGCCCGAGATCGTCGCCCTCAACCGCATCGGCAAGCTCAACGATTCCACGGTGAACCGCTTTGCGATCCGCGGCGAGACGGCCAATTTATTCACGGCGCTGTCGGTGCTTTCAGGGGCGCCGCTCGAAATTATCGAGCATGTCGCGAGCGATGACGATTGCGAGGGGCTGGTCATGGCGTGTCGGGCGTCGCGGCTAAACTGGCAGACCACCCTTACCATCCTGAGCAACCGCAGCGGAAAAAGGCTCTCCTATTCCGAGCGCGAGCGCGCGCAACGGATCTTCGAGACGCTGCTTCTGTCCACCAGCCAATGGACAGTGCGATGGGGGCAAATAGTAGCAAACGCCAGCACAGGCGACCCGGGAAATCGCAGCCCGAAGATGGGGGTTAGCCGATGAAGTTCGACGGTCGCAAAGCGATGCGCGTAAAAATGGATCACAAGCAGCCTGTCAATCTAATGGGCTCGGACGGCACTTGGCGGCGCAGTTGCGTTTTGCTCGACATATCGCAAAGCGGTGCAAAGATCGAGGTCGAGGGCACGCTCGACGTGCTCCAGGCCAAGGAATTCTTCCTGCTGCTGTCCTCGACGGGGCTCGCCTACCGGCGCTGCGAACTGGTCTGGATCGACGGCACCACGGCCGGCGTGCACTTCGTCACCGCAGACGGCAAGAAGAAACCGGCAGCCGCTGTGCAGGCTGCCGCTCAGAGCAAATAGGCCCAAGGATTCATCAGCCCGATCCAACTCCAGCATGATTCAGGTCAACCTTGCAGAACGCGCGAACTATATCCCGCCCCGTCAAAGGCGACGGCGGCATCCGAGAGAAGGAAGCGGCACGCCCATTCGTGCATGTGCTGGCTGACTCCTCGGAAAAATTGTCGAGCGTCTGTTCGATTCTCGAGCAACGGTTTGCCGTCGCAGGCGAACGGCTCGACGCAGAAGCCAAGCTGTCCCAGATGCCGTTCGCGATCGTCATCCGTGCGGAATTGCGTGACGTCCACACCATCGCGGCCATCAAGAAACGAGCCATAAAGTTCGCAAAGGCAACGAAGCGCATCTTCCTGGTCGAGCACCCCTCTCACATGAGTATCTCGCAGGCCTACGCGCTCGGGGCCACGCTCGTCCTTCCCGGGACGATCGACAAGATCAAGCTGCTGGCAGCGCTGGCTGATTCCGCCGAAGAGGCGTCTGCTTCCTCAGGTCAGGCGCCGCAGCAGGACAATGCCGTCGAGGCCGCGGCGACGGCGATCGCGTCGATGTTCACTGCCGTCGCGCTCGGCGAGCCCATCGATGTCGACGGCACGAAGGAAGCCGGCCGCAAGATCGCTGATCGCATCACCCAGCATGGCTTGTCCGAGTGGCTCACCACTGTGCGGCGCCACCACGAGGGAACCTACCAGCACTGCCTGCTCGTGACCGGCGTTGCGATCGACTTCGGACTGAGTCTCGGTGTGGGCCGCGCCGATCTCGAGCGGCTGTATTCGGCGGCCATGTTCCACGACCTCGGCAAGGCCCGGATCCCGCTTGCCATCCTCGACAAGCCCGGCCGTCTCGATCCGGCCGAACGTGCCATGATCGAGACTCACCCGATTGCGGGTTACGATTTCCTGAAAGACCACGACAATATCTCACCGGAGATCCTCGATGCCGTGCGGCATCATCACGAATTTCTTGACGGCAGCGGCTATCCGGATGCACTCGGGGCCGAGAGTATTGGCGACATCGTGCGGATTCTCACGATCTCGGACATCTTCGCGGCCCTGATCGAGTATCGGCACTACAAGCCGACGCTGCCACGCAGCGAAGCCTATGACATCCTATGCGGGATGAGCGGAAAGTTGGAGAAGGCGCTGCTGACCGCGTTCAGGCAGGTCGCTCTCACGAGGTAAGCGCAGCAACCCGTCTCGACCCCAGTCTAGTGCGCGGCGCGATGTCTGGTGCGGCGCGGAACGGTCCGGCAGGCGAGCCCTTCGGCCAGCAGCTTCATGTCCTCGTGCCGGCCGCTGCGGATCAGCCGACCGAACTCTTCGGGTGTGAAAGGAAGACTTGGATCATCATCAATCGGACGCCGCACTCGCGGGCCGAAGAACCGTCGAACCAGGCTAGCGAGCCGCCGCATGTCAATTCCCTCGCGCCAGCATCAAACCTTTCAGTCCCCACATTGTTCCTCCCGCGCGATCGAGATTGCAAGAGGCCGCCAAGCGGTCCGCACCAAAAAAATTCGCGAGAGAATAATCTCCTCTGCCTGCGCTACTCGGCGAATCCGACGTAGCGCACGAAATCGTCGTTGCCCTCGCGATCGGAGCGCACCGCGTTCGCGGCAAAGTTGTCGTCGGGATAGCCCATCGCGACGCAGGTCATGATCACCTCTTCCTCCGGAATGTTCGCGACCTCGCGCACGATGTCGGAGCGCATGATTCCCTGCCCGTTGATCACCGAACCGAGCCCGCGGTCCCAGGCCGCGAGCACGATGCCGTAGCAGAGCGCGCCCAGGTCGAAATGGCAGACCGCGCCGGGATCGAGCACGCGGTCATAGGTCAAGACCAGCGAGACCGGCGCGTCGAACTGGCGGAAGCCGCGCAGCACCCAGTCCTGACGCATCGGCTTGTCGTCGCGCGCGATTCCCATCGCGCCGAACAGTTTCTTGGCGACGTCGACTTGCCGCGTCCGGTGCACCCCCTGGTATTCGCCGTGGCTGACGATGTCGCGCTTGACCTTGGCGCCGGCAACCATCTCCTCCATGTTGCGTCGGCGCAGCTGTTCCAGCGGACTGCCTGTGAGCACGTGGACATGCCAGGGCTGGGTGTTCATCGACGACGGCGCACGCTTGGCGGTGTCGATGATCGCCTCGATCACCGCGCGCGGCACCGGCTCGTTCCTGAAGCCGCGCACGCTGCGGCGCGACTGGACCAGCGTTTCGAATTCCACCTCAAGACCTCCCTGCCCGTTCATCTCCGGCATGGCCACCTGAGAGCGGTTGCCGACGCGGCGCGCCATATCTATGCTAACCCGCAAGCAAGACCAAGAACCGTGTGAGGATTCCATGAAAGCCAACATGGCCGTACCGCTCGATCCCGTCATCGCCCAGATCATTCCGCTGCTGCCGATGCGCGATGCCACCACGATGACGCCACAGAGCGCCCGCGATTCCTTGCGCGCACTGGCTGCCTCGCGCGCGGCGATACCGCCGCCACCGGTCGACATCGTCGCGGATATCAAGGTGAAAGGCGGCGCCGGTCCGCTCGATGCACGTGTCTACCGCGTCGGCACCACGCCGGCGCCGACCGTGGTGTTCTTCCATGGTGGCGGCTGGGTCGCAGGCGACCTCGAGACCCACGACCGGCAGGCCCGCAACCTTGCGATCGAGACCGGCGCCGTCGTCGTCTCCGTCGACTATCGCCGCCCGCCCGAAACGCGCTTTCCCGGCGCGTTCGAGGACGCCTTTGCCGCGGTGAGCGACGTGTTTGGCCGCGTCGCGGAATTTGGCGGCGATGCACAACGCCTCGGTGTTGCCGGCGACAGCGCCGGCGGCAATCTCGCCGCCACCACCGCAATCGCCTGCCGCGACGCCGGCATCAAGCTCGCCGCGCAACTCTTGGTCTACCCCGTGACCGACGTCCTCGGCAGTTATGCGGACGCGCGCGAGAACGCACGCTTCCCCTCGCGCGCCGAGAATGCCGAAGGCTACTTCCTCTCGCGTGCTGTGATGGAGTGGTTTTGCGGCCATTATCTCGCCGATCCCTCGCATGCCACCGACTGGCGTGTCTCGCCGCTGCGCGCGACTTCGCTTGGCGGCGTCGCGCCCGCGATCGTCACCACGGCCTGGTTCGATCCTCTGCGCGACGAGGGCGCAGCCTATGCACGGGCGCTGGAAGCCGCCGGCGTGCGGGTGAAGCATCACGAGGGCGCCGGCCTGATCCACGGCTATTTCGGCCTCGGCGACGCCTCCGAGGTGGCGCGAGCCGAAGCACAGCGCGCACGCGCGGACTTCAAGGCGCTTCTCGCGCGCGGCACCTGAGGGCGATGTCCGGAGCAGCAGGATCGACCGCCGCGCCGGCCGGCGTTCAGACCTTCGCAGCGGGCACGTCGAAGAAGCCGGTCGCCTGAACGAGGCGGCCATCGTCGCCGAAGCGGCCGAAACTCTCGCCCGTGACGAACACGCGACCGGCGCCGTCGTACATCGTCCAGCGAAACAGCCCCTGATCATGGTGCTCGAGGAAGCTGTCATTCCTGAAATGCGCGCCAGGAAACTTAAGCTGGGTTTGACCGATGCGCGCCATCAAGGCGTCACGTCCCTCAATCTGCGAGCCCGGATCGGTATACACGCAGTCCGCGGCCACGCTTTGCTCGAGCAGCCGACGCCGCTCGTCCTCATCGATGGGTCCCCACGCCGCCTGATAGATGTTCCAGGTCTTCAGTCGCGCTTCATCGTTCATCTCGCAGATCCTCTCATGGCTTCATGCCGCTTCCCGCAAATTGACAATTATTGATATTTTGTCAATATGGCCGACGTTCCGTTCCGACGCCCGTGAGGCTCATGGCTCGTTCTAGCATTTCGAAAGAGGAGCGTGCCGTCGCGGCTGCGACGGAGGTCTTCTCCCGCTACGGCCATGCCCGCACGACGATGGGTGACATCGCCGCCAAGGCGGGAATGTCGCGGCCGGCGCTCTATTTGCTCTTCCCCGACAAGGATGCCGTGTTCGCGGCGGTGATCCAGCGAATGGACGAGCAGAAGCATCGGGAGATCAGGGCCGCAATCGCGCGCCTCGACGGCCTTCACGCCAGGCTGCTCCACGCCTGTAAATCCTGGGGATCGCATGGCTTCGACCTGATCGAGGCGCATCCCGATTCGGCAGATCTGTTCGACCTGCGTTTCCCGGCAGTCCGGAAGGTCTACGACAACTTCCAGTCTTTGGTCGCCGACCTCATCCGCGATCAGGTGAAGGCCGCTGGGATCGCGGACGAGCCGGAGGTGCTGGCGCGATGCCTGGTGTTCGGCATGCGGGGATTGCGCGAAACCGCCAGGAACGGCAAGGAGATGCGGCGGCTGATCGCCGTTCAGGTCACCATGCTCGTCAGAAGCATCGATGATGGCAGTTGAGCTGCGAAGAGCCGCCTATCTCCCCGCCCGTTGCGCGTCGGTGTGCCCCCATGTTTGGTCCCAATCCTGACCGGCGGCATCGACGACACGGCCGTCGGCTTCGAAGAACTTGTTCGGCACCTGGAAGATCGCCAGGATCAGGGCGCCCTCCGGGCACCAGGCAGCATGCCGGCTGCCCGCCTCGCGCCAGATGAATTCGCCGGCCTTGCAGGCAATCCCCTTGGCCGGCCCCTCGCCGTCGACGAGAGCGCCCTCGATGACATAACTCTGCTCGACGCCGACATGCTCGTGATCGGGCAGCACCGATCCCGGCGCAAAGCGCATCAACGCGGTCATCAGACCGCTGCTGCGATCGAACAGCAGCGTCTTGGCCTCGCAGCCGGGAAAGCGCGTCTTCTGCCATTCCATGTCTTGCGGCCGAACCAGGTGAGAATGCCGGTCAGAAGCGGCATCCGGCATGTTCGCAGTCAGGGTCTCCATCACGATGCTCCCTTCGGCTAAACTCGCCCGAAGCTAGCAGGATCGCCCGTCCCGGTCAGCGAGCAGTGCAGCAGGCCGTCGGTCCCGTCGCACCCGCGGTCGAAAAATCGCCAGGAAGACCGGACGGCGGGCGCTCATCCAGCTTGATTGCGCCACGATTCCCGGCTCCAATCCGCGCGCCATTTCTGGTTTAGGGAGACAATCATGATGAAGCGGATTTTCCTGGCTGCGATCGTTGCCACGTTTGCGGCGGGTTCGGCCTTCGCGGAGGACACCTGCGAAAGCAAGGCCGTCGGCAAGGACGGCAAGGCCCTGGCTGGTGCGGCCAAGACCTCGTTCATGAAGAAGTGCAAGGCCGACGCCTGCGCGCCCAAGGCCGTCAGCGCCGAGGGCAAGCCGCTCGCGGGCGCCGCCAAGAACAGCTTTATGAAGAAGTGCGAAGTCGGCGCCTGACCACTGCGACTCTGGTGCTCATTTAGCGAGCAACGGTTCCACAAACTCGTCATGCCCGGGCTTGTCCCGGGCATCCACGTTTTTCTCTCTGAATAACAGAGGCAAAGACCGTTTGCCTCTTCTCGCACGCGCTGAGCGCGCAGAGCAAAATCGTCGCCACCCTAGACAGAGTGCCTCGGCTAGCGGAACATGCAGCGCTGAGCGAACCGGGGCGTACCAACGAATCTTCCAGCAAAGGGTGGTCGAGATGTTGCAGTTTCGAGTGCGTGATTACACGATGGCGATAATGAGCGTGCTCTTCGCGTTGCTCATCAGTTTTGACGTCGCGAACGCGCGGGGCCCGGGACTGCCCAACGTCATGGTGCTTGCAACCGGCGGCACGATCGCCGGCAGCGGGGCGAGCAGCACCACCGTCGTCGGCTACACCGCCGCCACGGTGGGCATTGAGACGCTCCTGAATGCCGTCCCCGAACTGAAAACGGTCGCCAACGTCAAGGGCGAGCAGGTTTTCCAGATCGCCAGCGAGAACATGAACAATGACTACTGGCTCAAGCTTGCCAAGCGCGTCAACACGCTGCTCGCGCAGGACGACGTCGATGGCATCGTGATCACGCACGGGACCGATACGATCGAGGAAACCAGCTATTTCCTGGACCTCGTCGTCAAGAGCAAGAAACCTGTCGTCGTCGTCGGCGCGATGCGGCCGTCGACGGCGATCAGCGCGGATGGGCCGATCAACCTCTTCAACGCGGTGATCCTCGCGGGCAGCGACGAGGCTGTCGGCAAGGGCGTGCTCGTTGCTCTCAACGATCAGATCAACGCGGCTCGCGATGTCACCAAGAACAACACCTCGACGGCCGACACCTTCCGCACGCCGGAACTCGGCTTTCTCGGCTACATGCAGGGCAACAAGCCGTACTTCTATCGTCAATCGACGCGGCGGCACACGGCAGATTCGGAATTCGACGTCTCTAGCCTCGATGTCCTGCCGCAAGTCGACATCGTCTACGGCTACGCCAACATGAACCGGGTCGCGATCGACGCGTTTGTCGCCGCCGGAGCCAAGGGGATCGTGCATGCCGGCGTCGGTGACGGCAGCCTTGCCCGGCCCGCGGTCGAACCGGCGCTCGACGAGGCCCGCAAGAAGGGCGTCGTGATCGTGCGCAGCAGCCGTGTCGGCAACGGCATCGTCGCACGCAACGGCGAGGCCAAGGACGACGAGCACGACTTCGTCGTCTCGGATACGCTTAATCCTCAAAAGGCGCGTATTCTGCTGATGCTGGCGCTGACCAAGACGACCGACACCAAGGAAATCCAGCGGATGTTCTTCACCTACTAGACCGTCCGGTCCCTACTCCCGCTTGAAACGGTAGTCAAAGGCGGCGCCGAACGGCTTGATCAGCCCGACCGTCGGCGCCGGAAAATGGACAGGCAGGATCAGCGTGTCGGTGTCGGCGACGGAAGCAAAGAACTTTCGCCGCGACACCGCCGACTGCTTCGCATCCCAATCCGGCTTGGCCGACCAGTCCGGCTCGCGGCACTGGATCTGGTGATGCATGAGATCGCCGGCGACCACCGCGCGGCGCCCCTTCGAGAAGATGTTCACGCAGCAATGGCAGGGCGAATGCCCCGGCGTCGGCGTCAGCGTGACGGTGTCGTCGAGCGCGTAATCGTCATCGACCAGCAGCGCTTGGCCTGCCTCGACGATCGGCAGGCAATTGTCGCGAAACACGGTACCAGGCGGGTTGCTGCCCTTGGCGTGCTCGGCCTCCCAGGCCGCATATTCACCCTTGTGGAAGACGTATTTCGCATTCGGGAACGTCGGCACCCAACGACCGTCGCGCAAGCTCGTATTCCAGCCGGTGTGGTCGATATGAAGATGCGTGCAGAACACGTAGTCGATCTGCTCGAAGCCGATGCCGAGCGCGAACAGCTCGTTGCGCCAGCGCGCCTTGCCGGGGAAATCGAACGGCGGCGGATGGCCCTTGTCCTCGCCGGTGCAGGTGTCGACCAGGATGGTGTAGCGCGGCGTGCGCACCACGAAGGTCTGATAGGTGATCACCATCATGCCGCGCGCGGCGTCGAACACCTCCGGCTCCATCGTCGGCAGATGGTGCTTGAACACGCCCTCGTCATAGGCCGGGAAAAAATCCTGCGGCCGCCGCCACGGCCCCTCCCGCTCGATCACCGCGTCGATGGTGATGTCGCCGATGCGCAATTGCTTCATGGCTATTTCGCCCCCGCCTTTTGAAGCAGCGTAGCGAGAGCCCCTGAAACGTGCAAGCAAGCGAATGGATTGCAAATCTCTCGATCCGGCTGTAGCCCGGATGGAGCGAAGCGTAATCCGGGAAGGTGCTCGCGTGGTTCGCTATCGGCGCAATCTTCTCCCAGGTGGGACCTTCTTCTTCACAGTGACGCTGGATGATCGACGATCATCCGCGTTGGTGGATCATGTTCACAAGCTGCGCGGCGCATTTCGTATGACGCGCGCCGACAGGCCATTCACGATCGATGCAATCGTGGTCCTCCCCGATCATCTGCACGTCATCATGACGCTGCCGGACAATGACGCTGATTTTCCCGGCCGATGGCGGCGGATCAAGAGCTCCTTCACGCATCAACTCGCCGCTTCAGGCGCTCCCATCTCCCGCAACCATCGAGGGGAGTTCTCTCTGTGGCAAAGGCGGTTTTGGGAGCACACCATTCGCGACGACGCCGACTTCGAACGCTGCGCCGACTACATCCATTACAATCCAGTCAAACACGGTCTTGTCGCATCACCGATCGACTGGCCGTATTCCTCGCTCCATCGCTACGTCCGCGAAGGCCTGCTTCCGCTTGATTGGGGAGGATCTGGAGAGATTGCTGGCACCTTCGGCGAACGCGAAGACTGACCCGAATTACGCTTACGCTCCATCCGGGCTACAAGATTTCAATGGGCTCCTGTAGCCCGGATGGAGCGAAGCGCAATCCGGGGCCGGACCACCCGCATCGTACGTCTGCCCGCGCCGCTCGAATCCCGGATCACGCTTACGCTCCATCCGGGCTACCGCCGATCACTACGACCGCAATCCCGGCGCTTCCTGCCCCGTGCGCGCGACATATTCGGTGTAGCCACCGCCGAACTGGTGGATGCCCTCGGGCGTCAGCTCCAGCACGCGGTTCGACAGGACGCTGAGAAAATGCCGGTCATGCGAGACGAACAGCATGGTGCCCTCGAAATCCGACAGCGCCGCGATCAGCATCTCCTTGGTGGCGAGGTCGAGATGGTTGGTCGGCTCGTCCAGCACCAGAAAGTTCGGAGGATCGAACAGCATCTTCGCCATCACGAGGCGCGCCTTCTCGCCGCCCGACAGCACGCGGCAGCGCTTCTCGACGTCGTCGCCGGAGAAGCCGAAGCAGCCGGCGAGCGCGCGCAGGGAGCCCTGCCCCGCGGTCGGAAACGCATATTCGAGTGACTCGAACACCGTCTGTTCGCCGTCGAGCAAATCCATCGCATGCTGCGCGAAATAGCCCATCTTGACGCTGCCGCCGACCGCCACGGTGCCGTCGTCCGGCTCGCTCGCACCCGCAACGAGCTTGAGCAGCGTCGATTTGCCGGCGCCGTTGACGCCCATCACGCACCAGCGCTCCCTGCGGCGGATCATGAAATCGAGCCCGTCATAAATCCGCTTGCTGCCGTAGCCCTTGAAAACCTTCTTGAGCGCGACGACGTCCTCGCCGGAGCGCGGCGCCGGCGGAAAGTCGAACGCCACCGTCTGGCGGCGGCGCGGCGGCTCGACCCGCTCGATCTTGTCGAGCTTCTTCACCCGGCTCTGGACCTGAGCCGCATGAGATGCGCGCGCCTTGAACCGCTCGATGAACTTGATCTCCTTGGCGAGCATGGCCTGCTGGCGCTCGAATTGCGCCTGCTGCTGCTTCTCGCTCAGCGCCCGCTGCTGCTCGTAGAACTCGTAATTGCCGGCGTAGGTGGTGAGCGAACCGGAATCGATCTCGACCACCTTCGAAATCACGCGGTTGATGAACTCGCGATCGTGCGAGGTCATCAGCAGCGTGCCTTCGTAATCGTGCAAGAACTTCTCCAGCCAGATCAGGCTTTCGAGATCGAGATGGTTGCTCGGCTCGTCGAGCAGCATGACGTCGGGACGCATCAAGAGGATGCGGGCCAGCGCCACGCGCATCTTCCAGCCGCCGGAGAGCTTGCCGACGTCGCCGTCCATCATCTCCTGGCTGAAGCCGAGGCCGGACAGCGCCTCGCGCGCACGGCCGTCGAGCGCGTAGCCGTCGAGCTCCTCGAACGCGTGCTGCACCTCGCCGTAGCGGGCGATGATCTCGTCCATCTGGTCGGCCTTATCAGGATCGGCCATCGCGGTCTCGAGCTCGTGCAGCTCGGCCGCCACCGCACTCACCGGCCCAGCCCCGTCCATGACCTCGGCCACGGCGCTGCGGCCGGCCATCTCGCCGACGTCCTGGTTGAAATAGCCGATGGTGATGCCGCGATCGGTCGAGACCTGCCCCTCGTCGGGCGGTTCCTCGCCGGCGATCATCCGGAAGAGCGTGGTCTTGCCGGCGCCGTTCGGGCCGACGAGGCCGATCTTCTCGCCCTTGTTGAGGGCGGCGGACGCTTCGATGAACAGGATCTGGTGGCCGGCTTGCTTGCTGACGTTGTCGAGGCGGATCATGGGGTCTTTTTGGGGGATTGTTGCGTTGCAGCGTCATAGGCCATGCGGGCCGCCAGGGGAAGCCCGGCCGGACCCGGATCAGCCCCGCGCGCCGCCGAATTCGCGCAATTCGACCCGCAGCTTAGGCCTTGTAGACCTCCACGGTCTGCATCATGCCCATCTCCTCATGGTTCATCATGTGGCAGTGGAGCATGTAGACGCCGGTGAAATCGATGAAGCGGGAGCGGAACACGACCACGCCGCCCTTGCGCTCCACGATCACGGAATCCCGCCATTCCGGCACCGCCAGCGGCTTGCCATTGGCCGAGATCACCTGGAACGGGTTGGTATGGATGTGGAACACGTGGTCGTCATGCTCATGCGTGTTGACGATGGTCCACTCCTCGACCGCGCCGAGCTTCACCCGCTGATCGATACGGCTGGGGTCGAACTTCTTGCCGTCGACGAAGAACTCGAATTCCTGCCAATGGCCGGCGGCGTCGGCCTCCGGCGCGGTGGCCGACAGCACCACCTTGCGACGGTTGGTGATCTCGGAGTCCTTGATGGTCGCGAGCGGCGCCGGCGGCAAAGCGCGCGGCAGCTTCATGTCCATCGGCGCGCCTGACACCACGACCCGCGCCAGCGGTCCCACCGGCGAAGGATGGCCCTGGTCGTACTGCGCCGCGTTGAAGGCGTAGGTGCCGGGGCTCCCTGCTTTCACCAGAATGTCGGCGCGCTGGCCGGGCGCGATCAGGACCTGCTTGAGCGGCTGCATGGCGCCGAGCTGGATGCCGTCATAGGCGATCGCTTGCAGATCGTGCTTCTCGAGATCGAGCAGCATGTCGTCCTGGTAGGCGGCATTGAGGATGCGCCAGCGCTGCACCTCGCCGGGCCGCATCTCGATCATTGGCCGGCGCTGGCCATTGATGGCGAGAAAGCGCGTCGCGGTCTCGGGAAACAGCGTCTCGAAATTCTCGACCATGCCGTTGGCATCGTAGACCACCTGGGTGAGCACCATGAGGCGTTCGCGGGCGGTCGCGATCTCTGGAACGTCGGCGAAATCGCCCTCGATGACGATCGCGCCGACCATGCCGGAGGACATCTGGATGTCGGCGCTGCCGTGGTGATGCGGGTGATACCAGTAGGTGCCCCTGGTGTGATCGGCCGGCAGGGTGATTTCGATGTTGTAGCTGCGGCCCGGCGCCATCGAGCGCATGACGTTGTCGGAAATTCCGCTCGGGCTGGTATGCGCGCCGTGGAAATGGAAATTGGTGTTGTTGAACTGGTGCGGATGGCTGATGTCGGCCGGCAATCCATCGCGGTTCGGCGGCAGATCGTTGATCATCTTGATGCGCAGCGTGTCGCCGGGCTTCATGCGCAAGGTCGGTCCGGGGCTGCCGCCTTCATAGGATCTGACATAGAGCCGAACGCCGCCGATCTGGCGATAGGCATAGCCGACGCGCAAGGTCGTGCTCAGCACGCCATTGACGGACCGCCGCACCTCGGGCTCGACCAGCGGCTGATCCATGGCGGGAACGGGCGTATCAGCGATCATTCCCATGGTCGGCGACATGTCCGCGGTGTGGGACATGCCCGCATGGTCGTGCGCGGCGTGCTGGGCATTTGCGGCACCTGCGAACAACGACAACGCGCCCGCTTTGAGACCGCAATCCAGCAATTGACGGCGCGACAATGTCGTCGTGCCCATGGTGCTGGTGACTGAAGACGCACCGTTCGGATCCTGCTGCATTTGAATTGCGCCCCCTGTTGCCGGACCGTCTTCCGTTCGATTCGACTTTAAAGCAAGCACCAAACCACAATTCGATCTGCGAGCGCACTACATTCATCGGTTGTAAACCTCCTCACCCGTTCTATCGTCGCATGATGCATCGTGACGGATTCGCACTGGTGCTCGCCTATGCCCTCTGGACATCACATGCTGGCCGCATCCCGATGTTCTCGAAACTCTGTACAAGGATATGATCATGGGGCCTTCGCGACGCGAGTTCGTGAAGTGGTTGTCGGCGGGAGGCATCTCGGTCAGCCTGTCACATCTGGCGTCCGCAGCGGGCGTGCCCTTCGCAGCGCACGAGACGCTGCCTGGACGCGGCAAGTTCAATCCTGCGACAACGGGCGCCGGCCGCGTCGACGGCGTCGCCAAGGTCACGGGCGCAAAGCTTTACGCCTCCGACTTCCGCGCCAACGATCTGGCGGGCTGGCCGCAAGCCACCTCGCACGCCATCCTGGTCCGCGCCAACGACGCCACGCATGTCTACACCGGGCTGGACCTCGGCCGCCTCGGCGGCGCGCTCAAGCCGTCGGTGGTGGTGACTGCCGCCGATCTCGACCGGATCGGGACGCAGGTGCCGGAATTCTATGCGGGCGACCTGTTCTGTCCGATCGGCAAGACGCCGCTTTATCTCGGGCAGCCGGTCGCGCTTTTGATCTTCGAAAAGTTCGACGCCTTCGACCAGGCGCGTCTCGCGCTGCGCGACGGCACGTTCGTCCAATTCGGCGAGGAGACCGGGCCTGTCGTGGTGCCCGATTACGGGGCCTTCCGCTTCACCCGCGTGGCAGGCCCCTCGCCTGACAAACCGGATGTCTATTCGCCGCTCCAGGCCGGCTGGGTCTCGCCCAACAAGGTGCAGAGCGCGGCGCTGCCGGTGTGGTCGCCGCTCGCGAAGGACATGCCGGCGGATTACGCCAAGGCGGCGAAACATGGCGAGCAGATCCGTGCCGAGCTTGCCGCGGATGACGCCTCGATGCTGGTGCTCGACCGCGAGTTCGAGACGCAATCGGTCGACCCGATGTTCCTGGAGCCGGAATGCGGGCTCGCCTGGTACGACGGCAAGGGCGGCAATCTCGAACTGCTGCTTGGCGTCCAGTCACCTTACGAGGCGGCGGAGTCGATCGCGCATCTGTTCGGCAAGGCCCGCGCGCCCTACAAGCCGGCGCACATCAACGCGCAGTTCGCCCACGTCGGCGGCGGCTTCGGTGGCCGCGATCACACGCCCTTCATTCTCTATGTTGCGCTCGCGGCGGTCTGCTTTCCCGGCAAGCCGGTGCGGCTGGCGCATGACCGCTACCAGCAATTTCAGGCCGGCATCAAACGCCACGCGATCAAGATGCGCTCGCGCATCGGCATCGATCGCGCGACCGGCAAGATCAAGGCGTTCGCTGCCGATCACGTGCTTGACGGCGGCGGGCTCGCCCATTTCTCGGCCAGCGTCGCCATCGTCGCAGGCACCGGCGCGATCGGCATCTACGACATTCCGAAGGTCGACGTCAGGACCGTCGCGGTGCACTCGCGCGGCGTGAGCGCGGGCTCGATGCGGGGCTACGGCATCCTGCAAGCCATGACGGCGCTGGAGGTCCTGATCGACGAAGCCGCGTCCGAGCTCAAGCGCGATCCGATCGATTTCCGGCGGCGCAACGCGCTGCCCCAGAACGGCCGGACCATGACGGGCAATCCCTACATCGTCTCGGTGCGCACGCCCGAAATCCTCGACAAGCTCGAGAAGCACCCGATCTGGCAGCAGCGGGCGCAGTTCAAACAGACCTCGTCGGATCGGCTGGTCGGCACCGGCGTTGCCTGCGTGACGAAAGACTATGGCTCCGGTGCGGACGGCTCGCTCGGCCGTGTCGAGCTTGGACCTGACGGCAAGATCGTGATCTTCTGCGATCATGTCGAGATGGGCAACGGCATCGGGACGGCGCTGGCGAACCGGGTCGCAAGCCATCTCGGCGCCATCGCCGACGAGGTCTCGGTCGCCCGCGTCGACAGCTATGACGTGCTCGGGCTGGTCACATCCGGCGATCCCTCCACCATGGACCAGAAGACCCAGGATGCCGCGGAGAAAAACCCCCGCTGGGTGCCCGCGATCAGCTCGCCGACAAGCTCCTCGATCGGCGCCCATGTCGGCACGCATTCCGCCGCGGAAGCCGCCCGCGTCATTTTCCGCTTCGGCCTGTGGCCCGCCGCGCTTGAGCTGTGGCGCATCGCAAAGACCGATCCGCGCGCGGGGCAATGGGCCAGCGCAAGCTGGCAGAACGGCCAGCTCACCATGCCCGGGCTCGAACCGCTCGGCCTCCCTGCGCTCGCGGCGACGGCTCATTCGCGCGGCTTCGTCACCGGCGCGGTTGCGCACAGCTTCTCGCGTTGGGCGTGGTCGCGGGCACGCTTCCCGCTGTCCGGCGAGCAATACCGTGCCGAGATCGACGCGCTGGCGATCCGCAAAGGCAACGGCAAGTTCGAGCGGATCAACCGCACCAGCGTCAAGTTTCCGCCGACCGACAACAACCGGATCGGCACCGCCTACACCTCGATGTGCGGCACGGTCGTCCGCGTCGAGATCGAGCGCGCAACCGGGAGCTTGCGCATCGCCAAGGCCTATAGCGTGCTCGAATGCGGCACCGCGCTAGTGCCCGAGGTGGTGATGGGCCAGGCCCAGGGCGGCTTCGCCATGGGCGTCGGCTACGCGCTGCTTGAAACCCTGCCCCCGTTCGAGGGCGGACCGGGCAACGGCGAATGGAATCTCGGGCGCTATCTGGTCGCACGCGGCTCCGACCTGCCGCTCCGCGATCTCGAGATCGAGATGCTGAAGCCGCTAGTACCAGACGAAGCGCCGAAGGGAATGGCGGAGGTCGTGATGATCCCGATCGTGCCGGCGCTGATCAACGCCATCCACGACGCCACCGGCCATCGCTTCCGCGCGCTGCCGGTCACCGCAAGCCTATTGAAGGGAGTGCTCGCGTGACGACCCTCAGCCTCACCATCAACGGCCAGAAGCACGGTCCGATGGACGTCCGCGACGATCTCTCGATGAATGATTTTCTGCGCGAGATGCTGGGCATGACCGGCACCAAGTTCGGCTGCGGCGCCGCGCAATGCCTGAGCTGCGCCGTCATTGTCGATGCGCCCGACGGCACCAGCACCACCAGCCCGACCTGCGTCGCGCCCGCCGTGAATTTCGACGGCAAGTCGATCCGCACCGTCGAGGGCCACGCCAAGGACGGCGAGCTCTCGACCCTGCAAAAGGCCTTCATCGCGCATTTCGCCTTTCAGTGCGGCTATTGCACCGCCGGTTTCCTCAATGAGGGCCAGGTCTTGCTGGAGCGCCTGTCGCGGACACCGGTCGCGCGCGAGGCGCTGGAGCAGACCATCGCTGACGCGCTCGACGGTCATCTCTGTCGCTGCACCGGCTACGTCAAATATCACGAGGCGGTGCGCGACGTGATCCTCGCCGACTCGAAGCGCTACCTCATGGCCACCAAGTGACACGCATCATGATCTCCGACGTGCGGTTCAAGATGATTGCCGTGGTCGCCGCGCTCGCCGGCAGTCTCGGTGCGGGCTACGCGGCGTCGGAGACGGCAAGCCACGCCCTCGCCTCGCCCGAGAGCTTTGCTTCGATCGGCGACACGGAGAAGCGTTCGGCCGCAATCTTCACCGAGCTCGGCAAGGTGCTGACGCATCCGCGCTGCACCAATTGTCATCCGGCCGGCGACAGGCCGCACCAGGGCGACAGTGCCCGCCTGCATCAGCCGCCGGTCACGCGCGGCGCCGACGGCCACGGGCTCGAGGCGATGCGCTGCAACACCTGCCACCAGAAGGCCAATTTCGAGCCCGGCCGCATGCCCGGCCATCCCGACTGGCATCTGGCCCCGCGCGAGATGGCCTGGGAGGGCAAGACCGTTGGCGAGATCTGCGAGCAGATCAGGGATCCCGCGCGCAATGGCGGCCGCAAGGTGGAAGACCTGATCGACCATATCGGCAAGGACACCCTCGTCGGCTGGGCCTGGAAGCCCGGCTTCGGCCGCTCGCCCGTGCCGGGCACGCAACAGCAGGCCGGCGCGCTGGTGGAGGCCTGGGTGAAGACCGGAGCGGCGTGTCCGGCGCGGTGACGACGTCGAAGCGGTCCGTTCCGCGAACGGAGTTCAGTCGAATTTGTAGTTCATGCCGAGCGTCATCATGTCATGGCGCTGCTTGACCATCTCCGACGGCACCGCTGCCCCCGAGGGGTTCACCACGCATATCGCACCACGCCCTTGCCGGCGTAGCTGCGCGTCACGCTGGAGAACTCGCCTTCGAATGTCGCGGCGGTCGACCAGCCGTTCATCCATCTGGTTTCGGCGGATGCCGTGACCAGCGCGGACTCGGAAGCCTGCGCCGCGCCGTTGACGAAGAAGCTGGCGCCCGGCAGCGTCTGGAACGTCGCACCAATGCCGCGCTCGGGATTGAAATCATGCGCCCAGGCCACGCGGCCGCGCAGCGTCAGCATCGCGCTCTGCATGGCAAAGGATTTGTCGGCGCGCAGACCGAGTTCGCTGCGGGTGTCGGTCACGCTCTTCGCATTATAAGCGAGTGCAAAGGTGTTGGCGCCCGAGACGACACCTTCCGCATAGGCCGGCAGGTCGAAGGTGGTGAACTGGCCTGCCGCATACGGCGTGAAGCCAATCCCGCCGATCACGGGCACCACGAAGCGGTAGCCGCTCTCGACACGGCCGGACCAGGCATTGGCATTGAACTGCGCGCGCAGGCGATCGATGCCGGCGATGGTGATGGTGCGATCGGTGGTGATGTCCTGCCAACCATAGGCCAGCGCGCCGGAGAGATAAGCCGCGCCCACCGTGTGGCGCACGAAGGCGCCGGCCTGGAACAGGTCGGAGCGTCCGCCGCCACCGTTGACGACGCTGAAATTGGTGCCGCCGCCGGCAAGTGCAAAGCCGACCAGCGTGTCGCGCGAGATGCGATAGTCGGCGCCGACAGCGGTGCCATAGAGGCTGCTGCTGGTGTTGTTCGAGCCGGCGATCGAGTTGCCGTCGGTTTTCTGCGAGCCGCCGAAGCCGGCCGCCCACACGCTCCAGCGCTGCTGGAACGGCACCGCAGCTGGTGCCTTGGTATAGATCGCCGCCAGCGCGTCGTTCGGGCTGCGCTTCCTCGCGGCATAGGCCAGCGCTTGCTCATCGGCATAACCGGTTGCGTTGCCGCCGGCGGTTGCACCGTCACCGCGTCCGGCGATGAACGGATCGGTCATCACGCCCATGAACAGGTTCATCGCATTGAAGGTGGACTGCTGCGAGCCGGTCGCGGTTTCGCCGGAGACCTGCGTCAGGGCGGTGGCGAGACCGGAGCCGGTCAGAGCGAACAGCGCGTTGAAGCCCGCCGGCATGTTGGCGCCGGCCAACAGCGCATTGTCGATTCCGGCCGCGACGTTCTTCTGGTTGATATTGGCGTTGGCGGGCAGGTTCGGCGACAGCAGGCCGGGATCGACCGTCAGAAAGACCTCGTTGCCGACATAACTCACCCGCGCATTGCGGGCGAAACTGTTGCCGGCGAGAACGCCCGCCGTGTCGAAGGTGCCGTTGACGGTGCCCGCGATCATGATGGTGTAGGTGGTGGTTGCGCTGATGCGCGCCAGCGGATCGACCGTGACCTTGCCCGCGAGGTTGGCGATGCCGGTCACAACCGTCATGTCGCTCGATGCGCCCGATATCTGCACCAGATAGGTCGATGCCGCCGTCATCGTCAGGCTGCCGCTGACCGTCAGCGTGCCGATCGAATTGCCAGGCGCCAGTGTGCCGCCGTTGACGTTGGTGTTGCCGACCGTGCCGATGCCGCCGAGCGTGCCGCCGGCGTTGACGATGACGCCGCTTGCCGAGGTGATATCGCCGTTGACCGCCAGCGTGCCGCCGTTCACGGTGGTCGCGCCGGTGTATGTGTTGATAGCGGACAGCGTCATCGTGCCGGTACCAACCTTGACGAGTGAGGCGCCGGTGCCGCCGACAGCGCCACCGTCGGCAATGACACCGGTGACGTTGGTGGAGAGGTTGTTGCCGCCGACCGTCAATTCGTTCTGACCAAGGCTGAAGAGCCCGGCGCCATTGATCGAGCCGGCGCTGAGCTTGTGATCATTGTTGGGCCCTGTCGAGTCGCTGAAATCCGTAACGCTCGAAGCGCCGTTGGTGATGGCGGCGTTGCCGCCCGTCGCGAAGTTAGCGAATTCCAGGCTGCCGTTGTTGATGATGGTGGCGCTGCCGCCTGTGCTGGTGTCAGCGAATTGCAGCCCGTTGTTGTTGATGATGGTGGCGCTGCCGGCCGTGCTGCTGTCGTTGAAACCGATCGTGATGCCGTTTGCAGTGTTAGTGATGGTGGCGCCGCCCGCCGAGCTGCTGCCGTTGAAAGCGATGGAGCTCCGGAAGCCGCTGTTGGTGATCGTGGCGCTGCCGCCCTGAACGCTAATGCCGGCACCGCTGAAAGTGAGAGTTTGAAGGAAGTTGTGGTTGTCGAGAACATAGTTCGAGGCGCCTGGACTGAAGGTCCAACCGCCGACCGTGGTGTCGGCCGAGAGCGTCAGCGCGGTCGTGTTCGAGCTGCCAAACAATGCGGTGCCGACTGGCACCGTCGCCGGGGCCCAGTTTGCGGCGGTGTTGTAGTCGGCAGTGCCAGGGTTGGCCAGCCAGGTCGCATCCTGTCCCAACGCCGGGACCGCGATCCCGACCAATCCGGTTGATGCCAAAGCCAGCAGCGCGGCCCGTCCGTTCGAAAACCGTCCAAAGCCCGACATTGCCCCACCTGACATCTTGTTGTGAATGCTGCTGCTGTTTTGCAGCCGCGTCGTCGAACCGAGCTTGACCTTCATGACGTAACTCCAGAAACGCTCTTGTTTGCCGTGTCGACGACCGGGAATGTCTCGCGACCGGAGCACGAAACAGAAAAGCGTTGCATGGCTGGATCCTTGAAAACGGCAAACAATCGTCACGGCGCGACGATTGCGAGGCGGGGTGGTATATCGGCAACGTGTTCTGCACGCGCTTAAGTTCTGCGGAGGCCCGCTCAACTATGTCGTTACGCAGAGAGAATCCGTCTTCCCAGTCACCGCGCCGAATATCGCGTCACACGAGGGGTCTGAGAACTACCTAGAAAGGTGGTTCGCTGCGATTTATGAGCGCCGGCGCATCGACTCCGCGGATCGGTTTGCAATCCAGCAGCGCCGTCAATCGCACGACAGGCATATCGGCTCAGGTTGGGAATGCGCGCCCTCGTTGCTCGAAACATGTCCGCAGATGATCCAGGCGGCGGCGTGCACGATGAGGAATGCGGCGGCGACTGCCAGCAGCCAGCCCGTTTCATTGTGGGCATGGGATCGGGCCGCCAATCTTGTTTGCGTCGCTCTGCTCGTCACCATTCTTGTTCTCCGGACGTTTTTTGGCTTCGTTTCCGAGCAAATGCTCACATTGGCGTATGACGCGGCTCGCCAGGCGGCGCCGCGACGCATGCAGTGCCGAGATGATGAAAGCGACGATGCCGTGCTCTTCTGACTCGACGAGCCGATCAGAAACCCGGCAGGCTGGCCGGATCATGAGATTTCCATGCAGATCAACTTCGGAGAACGACGGAAATGCATACAAAAGCGGCTTGATCAGGGAACGCTAACGCCCGGGGCGGATCGACACCCTTGCCGGTGATGCTGCGCAAAGGCTGAGAGTGTAATCAGCACCGCGGATGACAGGGCGAGGAAAAAACCGCGCCGCCGTCGCCTCTCCGTCCGGCCTTCGCCAGGCCTTTTAGGCCGGCGCGCGCCCGTCGTTGCACGCATCGTCGATCTCCCAATCTCGTTACGCTGAGAGAATCAGTATTCCCGGTAACCGGGCCGATATCGCGCCATTTTGTGCATCTGAGAACTACCTGGAAAGGTGGTTCGCTGTACTTTATGTATGCTCGCGCAGGTCGGAGGCCTCTGGGGTCGCCTCTGAGCTCGGCGACCTGCGCAATCTGGAAATGACATGCATCTCTCCACGGATCCCATCGATCCGCTAAATCAAGACGTCTATGCGCTCTGGGATCAGCTGGCCGACTTCTCGGTCGCCGACAGTGACGCCGCGCTGACCCACCTGCTGTCCGCACTGCGCACCATGTTGTCGGCACGCAATGTGCTGTGGGGCGTGGTCGTGCGATTGCCTTCGCCGAAGCGGACCGATCCCCTGCTCGGCTGGCGTCCGCGTCTCGTCAGGGTGCTGGACCCGATACCGGCGGTGGCGGCATCCGTGCAGAAGCAGTACGATACGCTCTGGTCCGACGAGGTCGACCTGTCCCAGATATTGTCAATGTCGGGCGACGAGCCGTTCCGCGTCCGCCTGCTGTTCGAAACGCTGCCGCCGGAATGGTTCAAGGGCAAGCACTATCGGCGCCACTATCTGGACGTCGGCTTCGCCGACAGCATCTCCGTGCGCATTGCGCTCAATGACGATTTGAGGATTCGCCTGTTCGTATTTCGTGATGCGCAGCAACCCCGCTTTACGGCACAGGACGGCCAGCGTCTGGGCTTCGTGATGCGCGCCTTGAGATGGTTTCACCGTCAACAATTGCTCAGCCACGGACTGCTCATCGCCAACGCGCCCCTCACACCCGCTGAACGCCGCGTGTTGCTCGGACTGCTCGCCGGGGACACGGAAAGGCAGATCGCGCAGAAGCTCGAGCAAAGTCCGAACACCACGCATTTCCACGTCAAGTCGATCTACGCCAAGTTCGCCGTGCGCAGTCGCCAGTCCCTCGCCGCGCTGTGGCTCGGCAGGCTGCGATAACGGCTGAAGCCGCAGGGCTGCCCTGGATGCCCTTCCCTTTCTGGCTCGTCTCGGACCTCGCTGAGATGCAGGAAGATGAATACGACAGCGATCGTTGGTCACGTTGGCGCTCGTAGACTTGCCGAGGACAGCCAATTCTCGATTCGATGCGCACTTTCGGTTAGTCCCGCTGCGCGGATCATGGCTTCCCGAAGGGGGCCATGGGGCAGCCTGTTTGCATCGCCTTCGAGGCGGTTAGCCTCGAGCATAAGCCTATTCTGCAACGACAATTTGGGTTGTACGGCTTTGGTGCGCATAGTGCTCTCCGGGTAGGAGGCGGGAGCGCGATACTCTCAGTCACCGATAGATGCCGATGGCGGGGCGGTGATCGGCTGAGTCTACGCCCTATATGTGGGTTAAGCCACTGATGCCTTGGACAAGCTGAGCGATTGCGACAAAGAAAGGCAGGACGGGGCTAAAATCAAACCGGGCCACTGAGGTGGGAAACAGGCCAGCGCCCTATCGAGGCCGAAATAGGCCGCTCTGAGTTTCGAAATTCCGCCTAAACGAAAACGCCACCAAGCCCAATAATGCTCAGTGGCGCCACGTTGGAACTGGAAACCGCAATCCTCCAGTAGACATTGGTCGGACCGCCGGCGTTTAGGTTCAACGCGGCCTCACTGTTGCTCGGGTTTGCAATGGAAAGCGGCCTTCTTGGCAGGCGCAGCTTCGATTAATTCAGTTATGCCATCGAGCGTAATTCGGTCGGTGATACGTGATGCTATGTACTTGTACCGCGCAATGCGCTGGTCGATCTCGTCACATTTCTCACACATAGCTCACCGCGATTGTCAAAGGCGGGAGCGTGCAGGACTCTCTGTCACCGATAAAAGCCAAGGACCGGGCGGCGATCACGAGACTCTAAACCAGATACTCAGTTCCAGATACAGGAACGAATTTGGGCCACTTCTAAATCAATTTGGGCCGGTAGCGTGGGAAACCGGCTCAACGAGGCAATCTTAGAAGTGATCGCCAGCTCGGAATTTGCAGGTCATGGTCCGCCTTGGGTCACCTGACGAGATCGCCGTCCGGGTCTAGAATGCAGACCTCCGGACATCCTGCCGTGGCAGGCCGCGCTGTCGCCGCGCTTCACGCAGGAGCGCCGAGGGCGAGAACACTGAAGGGATGGAGTAATGCTTGCGGTCGAGTATTGGCGGGGTCAGCATGGAAGGGATCGGGTTTCATGACGATTTCAGGCCGGGCGGCCCATTGGGAGAACGTATACGAGAGCAAGGGCGAACGCGAGTTAAGCTGGTTCCAGGAGAGCCCGTCGCCTTCGCTCGAATTGATCGCACTGGCCGCCGCAGAGCTTACCTCACCGATTGTTGACATCGGCGGTGGGGCGGCTCGGCTGGTCGATGCGCTGCTGGCGGCTGGATATGCAGATCTGACCGTCCTTGATCTGTCCGACGCGGCGCTCGCGGCCTCGCGTGCACGGCTCGGTGCCGCTGGCGACGCCGTGCATTGGACCGTCGCCGATGTGACGACATGGCAGCCAGCGCGCCATTATGACATCTGGCACGACCGTGCAGCGTTCCATTTTCTCACCGCGCCGGAAGAACAAGCGGCTTATGTCGCGTGCGTCCGAAGAACCGTAAAAATTGGCGGTCATGTCATCATCGGCACATTCGCAATCGATGGTCCGGAGAAATGCAGCGGCTTGCCCGTGACACGTCACACCGCTGACAGCATCACCGCACTGCTCGGCGCCGGCTTCACATTGACAGATCATCGGCGTCATAAGCACGCGACGCCGTGGCAATCGGTACAGAATTTCCAGTTCAGCAGCTTCATCAGATCATGCTGAATTTCACGCTGCAGCCCACGTCTGCAGGGCCACAACTTGCGAATTGCACAGATCGCTCGCTTCGGGCCAAAAGCCGCTGTCGTCAGGCGGCCAGCGTTGATACCCTAGTGGATGGCTGCCAGGGCGTTACGACAATGAGGATGACCGTTACGAGGGCACCTGAAACATAGAGAATGGTTCTGACGCTGCCGCCTTTGGCCGCGTTACCCACGCGCAAATAGACCGCAACGTGGATCAGACGAATTGCGACATAGACCCATACAAGCGTTGCAAGCGTGACGGGTCTTACCCCTGCCAACGTAGCCAGGACTCGGGACGACAAAAGGCGGCAGCGCCTCCACTGCGTTCATGTGGACGCGATCGATCCGGTACAGCAGGTTATCGTCATCCAACGGCAAGACAGGTCCGGAGAGTGCCCCGGCCCTGCCTTTGGAGAATCCTGAATAGACCGCCAGCAAAATTGACAGGAGGCAAAGGGCAAGCACCCCGACAATGCTAAGCCAGTAGGCTGTCATAAGGACCTCCGCAAATGCGATCACGTCGCATAGGTTACGCGGATATCATGCCTCGCGGGCTATCCGCTCGGCGAACCGTTTCAGGTAGAGCGGCCAACCCTGATCGCCTTCAACGCCTTCGCTCACGCCTTCCCAACCTTGGCCATGACGTTCGAGGTGACGGTGCTCAAGTTCCAATCGAGTCCGGCTTGGCGTCTCGGCAATGAACCGCACCTCCCATTCACTGGTCTTGTCTGGATCGGTTTCGATTTGCCAGCGCGGGCTGATGTCCCAGCTTAGAAGCACGCGATTCGGCGGCTCAAAAGCCAACACACGCGCAGCGGCATTCGCTGCCGTCGACACCTCGATCATAGATGTGACCGCCGACCCGGGGCTCGAACACGGTCTCTGCGATGGGCACGGAGAGCAGATTGTGCTCGCGTGGTTTGAAGCTGCCGAAGTCTTCCGTAAAGACCTTAAACGCGCGCTCGATAGGCGCCTCAACCACGATCGACTGTTTGATGGGTGCCGCCGATACACGGATGCTCATTTCTGGTCCTCCACTGATTTTTCTACGGCCACTTTGTACGCAGCCAGTGTGCTGCTCCAGAACCGGTCAAGCCAGGCGCGCATCTGGCTGAGCCCCGCTGGATCGATGTGATAAATGTTGCTGGCTCCCTTCGGCTCGGCACGAACCAAATGAGATTCGCGCAGCACCTTCAGATGCTGAGAGACGGCTGACTGGGAGACAGTCAGTTCACGGGTGAGTTCAACGACAGTGCGCGGCCGCGCGCCCAGCAATGCGAATATTCGTCTGCGGGTCGAATTGCCCAGAGCGGCCAGTTGCACGCTGTCTTTAGCCATGCTTCGCCGAAGGGTTGCCGTTACGGTAGCGGATCTATCATTAGCCACAACTAATGATAAGCATAAACTAATGATCTCGTCAAACGTGCTGATATTGGGCCAGACGTCAGCTTGGGCTCACTTGCCGACCTCGCCGCGGTCGCACGTCAGGCCTGCGTTACCCTCTCGGCAGACATCCGAGATCTCTGAGTAACCGTTCTGGGCCCGCCTCATCAGCTTGAGCGATGCCGCCAATCGCAGGCTGCGCTTCCCAGCGAGTGCGATGCCTTCGAGCTCGCCGCGAGATAGTAGAAGAACGCATCGCCGCCAAGGATGCGGCCGTCCATCGCGCTCATAGATCGGCTGCTAACGGCTCTCGCCCTGGCGAACGAGAGTCTCTCGAAAGAAATTGATGATGCTGGCGTTGAACTCGCGATGGAATGCCGTCCTGTCGAAACCCGGCGGGTCAGTACAGAAGCGAGGAAGCTTCTCCGCGAACTCTGCCGTGCATGGCGACAGGAAAGCAAAATGACCGGCAGGCACCACGCGCACTTCCTTTTTGCCGGGCAGCGACTGAGCAACGAGCGCTGAGTTTTTCGGGTCTACGCCTGCGCCGCCAAACTCTGATCGCCAGATCAGCAGCGGGATTGTGATGTCTGCCAAGCGGTCGGCGGGAAAGGCGAAGTTAATTGCCGTATCGGCGAGCACTGCGGCTCGGATACGAGGTTCGTGAGGCAAGCTGCTGGGTATGTCGCCGCTACGGAGTTGCTCGCATGCCCGCGTTCGGTTCGCGTCCGAGCAGTAGAGCGCAAATCTCCGGAGATCGGGATTGCCGCCCGCCAACACCAATCCGGTATAGGCGCCGAGCGAAAACCCAAAGAAGCCGATCCTGGAGGAATCAATCGCAGCCCGGTCTTTCCAGTCATTCAAGATGAAATCAAGCAATCGGATAATGCTGGCGGGCCGGGTTGCCAGAATGGAAAGGCTGTCTCGTTGCGAGGAATCGTTTCCATTGTCACCCGGAAGGTTGATCGAGGCGACGACAAATCCAGCGTTTGCCAGGGCCTGCACCGTGTCATCGTGTTGTCCGAACCAACCGCCGCGTCCGTGCGAGACGATCACGAGTGGCAAGTTCGTTCCTGTGACGGGACAGTCCTTCGTACCTTCAATCGATTCAATGAATTGGACAGTGAGTTTGCCGAGGGGCACTCGTTGCGCCGCTGCTGCGCAAGGGTACCATATAGCGCCAGCCAGATTTGGATCGGTATCCAGAAGCTGAACACCGGCAGCTTGCACAGGCGACATCAAGCAGCCGAGTACGGCAGCACAGATCCAATACAGTTTGGCCATCAGTGCCCCCATTCGCCAGCGAACTCTCGGATCAAACTTGGCCGAACTGTGCCGCATTGACTGCCGCTACCAGCCTCGCGCAGCTTGCACGTCGGTCCGCCTCCCGCTGATCCGCAAGCAAGCAAGATGAAAAGACCAATAAAACGCAGGGAAACGCGCCCATCGCAGCCCCGAACAACATGTGCGCAGCGTAGGTAGAGCTTGCCAAAAGGCAAGCTTCGGCTCTGTGACGTTGTTCACAATTATAATCTGGCTGGTCGTCCGAACGTCTGCAACGGGTTACAAGCCGACATCGCCGCGAGTCGCAGGGTTAGATACAGGCCCTAACGTTTGCTGGCAAACAGCTTGCGCTGCGCAAGATTAACGTAAGAATCGGGCCAATCGACCTCTCTCTTAGATTCCGGAAGAGATTGCCTCCGGTCGGCATACTCGAAGTACAGCGTCCCGTGGACACCTTGCGCATCGCGCTTCAAAATGGGGCGCTCCCATACGGGCGACAATATTCGCAAAGCCTGCTCTTCCCCAGCGCGTTCGGTAAAGTCCTCAATCAACTCCATGTCTTGGCCCGGGCCGGGAAAGATAGCAGCGAACTCATCATCGGTCGCTTGAAACAAGCTGAACGTCGCGTTGACCGCGCGATCTATAATCTGAATGTTCTTCAAGCTCTCCTCCCGGAATCCACGACCATAGGCTCTCTAGTACCGATGCACCGAAGTCCGCTGCAGGCCAATACCAGAACTGAACTGGCCCAATCTCCTGCCCCAACCTATAGTGCTCGTGCAATGGTCGCCATAAGCTGTGAGAGCCGCTCCGGCCCTGTAAACCCAAGGCAGCGCATCGAAACTATCGATGTGCTTCGCGGCCTGGCGTTGCTCGGCGTCCTTGCTATTAACGTCGTCACTGAATTCCGCGTCTCAATCTTCGAGCAGTTCTTACCCGCCGGGCGACCGGCACCTCCGTTTGACCGCGCGGTCGAGACAGTCTTGATGCTCGCGGTCGATATGAAGGCATTTGCCCTGTTCTCACTGTTATTCGGAGTTGGACTTGCCATTCAATATGAGCACCTCTCGACCAACCCGCATCGCGCGCTTCTGTTGTTTCGCCGTCTGATCGCCTTGCTGATGTTTGGACTGATTCACCTTTTCCTGATCTGGAATGGTGACATTCTTACCGAATATGCGATCGCAGGGTTAGTCGTCCTACCATTCCTGTTTGGCCCCCGCTGGCTGCTTTCATGCGGCGCGGCGACATTCCTGGCGCTGTATTTGGCCATGCAGGTGTGGTCCCCTCCTGGATTGTTTCCCAGCTTGGCTTCGTTGCAACGCCATGTGCTTGAAGCCAATCAGGTCTATGCAGGGGGCAGCTTCGGGCAGGTGCTGGCGTTCCGGGTCAGCGAAATCCCAGTGATCGTTCCTCTCCACATCTACGTATTCCCGCGGACGATAGGGCTATTTTTGATTGGTGCCCTCGTCTGGCGCAGCAATGCCTTGAGGAAGCGAGATCGTCCACTCCTGTTCTTGACAGCAATCAGCTGTACTGGGCTAGGCGCAGTCTTGATCCTCCTAAGAGTAAGCGGCGTCGTAGCGGGCGTCGGTCTCGGCGCACTGGCCACTCCCACCGGCACGATCCTGCTGGCTTTCGGCTACGGTGCAATGATCATCGCCGTCGCCGATCTGGCGAACGGCAAGCGATTGCTGGGCTGGGCTGCGCCGCTAGGGCGCATGGCATTCACGAATTACCTCGCTCAGTCCATGATCTTTGGCTGGATTTTCTACGGATACGGCCTCGGGCTATTTGGGCAGCTCGGGGCGGCCGAAGCACTGGCTATCGGGCTTTTCGTCTACGTCTGCCAGGTATTTGTCAGCGGTTGGTGGTTAGACCGGTACAGGTACGGCCCGGTCGAATGGTTATGGCGGACACTGATGTACGGCATACTGCAGCCGATGTCTCATGATCGTCTGACCAGCTCGAGCAAGCGCCCAGCCTAGGTCTGCCAGGGGTCAAAGGCTGCCCTCTTCAGCCAGCATAACCTTGGTCGGGTCACTTGCACGAAGCGGACATCGCCGCGCTCTGGGCTGAGGTCAGCCACGGGCCAGAAGCGGGCATCGCCAAATGAGCCCCCGCTCAAGCCTCATCGTGCAAGGATGGATGAAGTTCACTCCCCTCAGGACGGTGCATCGCTCGGAGGTCGACGACCGGATGGCATTCGGCTTTGAACTTTAGGAGCTGATGCTTGGAGGAGTTCGATGGAGCGCTTGATTAGCGCGACCATCGCGGCAGGACTGATAAGTGCAAAAGTGCTCAAAAGTTCCCGTGCAAACCGGCGGATCATCCACTCCCTCGGGGGCCGCGCGGCTAGGCCAGCGGTCCGCTAAGGGCCATGCCGTCAGCGGACGTATCAAGCAGTTGCGGTGAGTAGGTGAGCCGCTATCGGGAACGATAACCCGCTACTACCCACGTATTTTCCCAACTCCAACTTGGTATCTTCGGCCAGGTGTTCGCGAGCCACCTCGCTTGCTTGCGATACATGACTGGCCAGTGGCGAACCCGCAACATAGCTAGGTACAAATCGTTCGACGGATGGAAATTCGATGGCACCGACCCTCCGTTGAACCGTGATATCCTGAAAGTTCGCAGCAGCGACAAGTCGGCTCAGCTCATCGGCATCGGCGAGTCCAAATGGAGCTCGCATGATTGTGGCCGCCGCTGGACCGATGTGGCGCTCCAGTATTTTGGCTAAAGATTCAAACCCGGGACTTTGATCGATGCCGCACCACACCATGAGGGCGAGCCTTCCCCTTGAAGATAGAACTCTGCGCATTTCGCGCAAAGCAGCTGGTCTGTCGGCGAAGAACTGGAGGCCGAGTTGGCAGTACGCAATATCAAACGCGCTGTCAGCGGACGGCAGTTTGTCTGCACTGGCCTCCTGCCATTGAACCGAGGCAGCGTCATCGGCCATCCCGAGCGATCGTGCCACGTTCAACATGCCAGGATTGAGATCGATGCCCGTCACGATCCCGGTAGGGCCCACCTTCACCGCCGCGAGGCGCGCCACTATTCCAGTGCCGCAAGCAATATCGACTACGCGTTCGCCCAGCTTCGGCCGAGCGAGGTCTATCAGGACGGGGGCCCATGGCCCAAACACAGCCGGGACCAACTCCCGTTCGTACACTTCGGGCGCACTACCAGCGACCTGCCACTGACCTTGCTGCTCCATCAGATGATGCCAAAAGGACGTTCGCTCCTGCGCTTATAGCTCAACACAGCGATGTCCGCCACGGGTGGTCAAAAGCGCGTCCGCTCCCTCAGCGAAGTGCAGGCTCTTTTCGAGCTTGACGGCGAAATAGTTGCGAGGGGCGGCGGTGCAATCACAGCCCGATGGCATCGCTCCGCATCTTCGATCTGAAGTCGAAGATTTTCCAGTTCTGAGAGCCGGCAATAGAGGTCGTTGAGCCGAGAGGCCAGCTCAGCTTGAAAGTCCTGCATGATCGCCCCCATTACTCAAATTCGCTACCGAACCGCGAATTAAAGCAGCGGTCGTGCGCGGCTTCATTAAGGCATGTGAATCCCGTTGCGATCCCGATGAGTTCCGAGTATCGGAACCCGACCGTCCACACCCTCGGGGGGAGCTCGATGCGTCGGACTCCGCGGTGGGTCAATAGCGCCGGTTTCGGCCGTGGGCAGTCAGGGCGGGCGGTCTACCCTCAACTTCGGACATGAGCGGGCACCGCAAGCGCGATTGCGATGGGGCCACTTCCAGACTTCGCCGATGGGTATATAGAATCATCGTCCACCCTGGAGAACGGCCAAGTGGCCCGAATAGAAACCTTCGTATGGATCGTAACGACCTTCATAATCATTTTAGCCACCGCTCCACTACGGGCTTTGGCAACACCGGAAGCGTCTGCATGCGGGTACCTCGCTAGTCAAATTGATAAGGCGCAGCCAGGGCCGTTGTTTTTGCCCAGCTATCCGACCGTGGAATCGGGGCCTCTCCATGGCGCCGCATACCTCTATGACAATGCGGTGGCCGTCATCGCGTTGGTCGGTTGCGGTGAGCGAGACAAAGCAAGTCGGATGGGCGCGGCGATCCTCTGGGCCGTCGATAATGACCGGACCTGGCATGATGGACGGCTCCGAAACGCTTACGCCGCGGGTGTGGTGGCGAATGGCTCCGCCAAACTTCCGGGTTGGTGGGACAATAATCGGAACGAATGGTTGGAGGATCGATATCAGGTGGGAAGCGATGTTGGTAACATGGCATGGGCCATGTTGGCGTTGCTGTCGATTGATGATGTGAACACCGGCTCCCCGTTTCGCGATGGTGCAGCGCGGCTTGGCGCTTGGGTCGCGCAATGGGCCGATACGCGCGGTACTGGCGGTTTCACGGGAGGTACGTTTGGGCACGAACCGACGCCGGAAGTGCGGACGTGGAAATCGACTGAACATAATACTGACCTCGCCGCCGCGTTTGGCCTTCTTGCGATCCGCACAGGCGATTCGCGCTGGCGCGATAAGGCAACGGTTGCCGAGTACTTTGTAAATACGATGTGGGATCCGGGGTGCGTCTGTTTCGCCGCAGGAACCGCTGAAGACGGTGTCACGCATAATCCGATTTTGGCTCTGGATGCCCAGATCTGGCCTTTAACAGCGCTTCACGGAGCGGCCGGGAAATTTGCATCGGCAATGACGACCGCCGAACAGCGAATGAGTGTCGGCGGAGGCTTTTCTTACGGTGAAGACCGAGACGGTGTGTGGACCGAAGGTACGAGCCAAATGGCTCTCTTGATGAAATTGCTCGGCAAGACGAAGAGGGCAGAATCGCTGATCGCTGTCATCGAATCCCAGAGGTCGCCCGATGGTGGGTTCTATGCCACGACTGTCCGCGCGTTACCGACGGGGTTCGTGTTGGACACCGACCCGACCAAGCCGCGAAACTATTTCCGATTGTCACATCTTGGCGCAGCTTCGTGGGCTGCCCTTGCGGAACGTGGGTTCAATCCCTTTACGATGACAAAAGGACTTCCCTAGCTGAGCCGCAGTGCTTCTCGTCTCGGCCGTTTCGATCTGTCCTGATTTCGATATGTCCGCTTGGGGGTCACTTGCCGACATTGCCGCGGCTCGGACGTCAGGCCTGTTGAGCCTCTCGAGCGGAGATCCCAAATCTTTGAGTAACCGCCCTACGCCCGCCGCATCAGCTTGAGCGAGGCCGCGAGCCGCAGGCTGCGCTTGCCGGCGAGCGCGATGCCTTCGAGTTCGCCGCTGTCCGCCGTGCAGGTTCCGGAGAAGCCGATCCCGACCTCATAGCCGCCGAACACGGGGTTCTCGCCTTTTGCCGGCGTATGCTCCTGGTTGAGGATCTCGCCCTTCCAGCGGCCGTCAGCCGAGGAATAGGAGCCGAGATAGTAGAAGAACGCATCTCCGCCGAGGATGCGGCCGTCCATCAGCAGCATGACGCCGGAGAGCCCGGCATCGACGCCGTCGAGCGCGCGCAGATGGATCGCATAGAGCCCGTTCACCACCCCGCCTGGACCGATCGTCCCCTGCGGCGGCAACCCCTCGTCATCGAGCCGCGTGAGATTGGCCCAGAAACCGGCGCCCGGCATCGTGTCCGCGCTGCCCGCGAGACGGATCTGGTTGCCGACGAGTCGGCCGCGCGCGCCGATCGCGGCGACATCAGCCCCCATCAGCGGCTTGTAGTTGGGATCGTCGTTGTGCCGTTCGGTGATGACTTCGGCGATGATCTCGCCGTCGCGCTCGAAATAGCTTCCGAGATGCGCGAAGGCCGAATTTCCGCCCAGCAGCTTGCCATCATGCATGCACATGATGCTGCGGCCGAAGGCATCGTTGACGCCGTATTCAACCTTGTAGAGCCCGTCCAGCAACGCAAGTGACCCGCAAAATCATAAGGAAAGCACGCGCTACCTAGCACTGCCATCGCATCAAGACCATCGGGCTTTTTCGCGCAGGGCCATTCGCGAAGCCACGCCCTGCCATGATGCCATCATGCGCCTGTTTTGCCCGACGGCGCAAGCAATTTCGGCAATTCCGCATATGGCGATTTCACACCATTTGCAGGCCTGTGATTTCAACCACTTGGCTACTGTGCATGGGGTTGTTTTTCGAGTTTTTTTGTTTGGCCGGTCGCGAACGGTCCTTGCGCACTCACCAAAGCCGGCTTCGAACCCGCCGGCCGAGGCGCTACGGCATGATCCGGAAAAATGCGCAGCGGTTTCCCGAAAAGATCATGCTCACAAATAAATCTACAGCGCGTTCATCGGGCTTTAGAAGCACAGCGTGGTGACGAGCTTGCCCTGCTTGTCCTTGATCGCATAGGGACAGCGCAGCCGCTCCAGCGCCTGCTTGGCATCCTCGTCGCCGAGCGCTGCGGCGCGCTCGTAGTAGGATTTCGCGGCGTCCTTGTCCTTTGGCCCGCCGCGGCCCTCCTGCGCGAAGGCGCCCATCCGCTCCAGCGCGCCGGGATGGTTTTGCGCGGCAGCCTTTTCGAACAGCGCGCGCGCCGCGGCGTCGTCCTTCGCCCCGCCCGTGCCTTCGGAGAGCATCATGCCGAGCTGGTACTGCGCCTCCGCGTTGGTCTCGGCGGCCTTGCCCAGCAATGCGCGCGCCTGTGCCGGATCGGCCGGCGCGGCACCGCCGCTGCCGCCAAGCGCGGCGAGATTGCTGATGCCGCGGGGATTGCCGGCCTGCGCCGCCTTCTCGAACAATTTCCGCGCCTGCGCTTCGTCCCTGGCGACGCCGGAGCCGGTACCGTAGGCCACGCCGAGCTCGACCATCGCCGCACTCGATCCCTTGTCGGCAGCTTTGCGCCAGGCTGCCATCGCGTCCGCCGGTTGCCGGTTGGCCGCATAGGCGCGGCCGAGCGCGAACATCGCGCGCCGCGACGACGACGCGGCCTGCTTGCAGAACTTGATGGCGGTCGCAACGTCGGAGGCCGCAATCTCGGTCGCGCCCCTGACGTCGGCCGGCTTGTCGGGATCGCTGGGATCGGCCGCGACCCGGTCGCACAGCACGAGGTCGGCCGATTGCCCATGCGCCGACAACGGCACCGCAAGCGTGAGAAGGATGGCAACGAGGAAAGTCCGCATGGACGCCAGGTTGCGTCGCAGTCTCGGCAAATTCAAGGCTCGAGTCCCGATTGGCGCAGCACGGGGACCACCTCGGGCGATGCCAGATAGCGCAGCAGCCGGTCAGCGGCGTCGGCGTTCTCGGCGTTTGTCATCCGACCGGCGGAGAACACGGCCGGCGTTTGCAGATCGTGCGGGATCGGGCCGACCACCTCGATGCCTTCGACCTGCTTCAGCTCGCTGATCTGCTGCACCGCGAGGTCGGCCTCGCCGCTCACGAGCCGCTCCGCGGTAAAGCCCTGCTCGACGATGGTGGCCTTGGCGTTGATCTCTTCCGCGATCCCCATCTGCGCGATCAACCGGGCGAAATAGACCCCGCTCGCCCCCAGTCGCGAATAGGCCACCGACCGCGCCGCGAGCAGCGTGTTGCGCAGTGCGGATGCCGTGGCGATGTCGGGATGTGCCTGCCCTGCCCGCACCGCGATGCCGACGAAGGAGCGCGCGAGATCGGCAGCGCTCTCGGCGATCACACGGCCCTCGCCGATCATCTCGTCGAGCCCTTCGCGGGTGAGGATGACGAGATCGGCGGCCTCGCCGTCGCGCAACCGTTTGAGCAGCGCCAGCGTCGGCGCGAAATCGGCATCGATGTGGACGCCGGTCGCGGTCTCGTACGCGGAGGAGAGGCTGCGCATCGCGCCCATCAGGCCGAGCGTCGAGAGCATGCGAATTGTTTCCATCAGCGATTCCCGTGACGATCAGGCGCGGTGCATCAGCTTGAGCGCGGCGGTCAGGCGCAGGCTGCGCTTGCCGGCGAGCGCCGTTGCCTCCACCACCGCCTCTTCGGCATCATAGGTGCCGGAGAAGCCGATGCCGACCTCGTGGCCGCCGAAGATCGGATCGTCCTTGGCCGGCGTGTGCTCCTGATTGAGGATCTGGCCCTTCCAGCGCCCGTTGGCGGCGGTGTAGCTGCCGAGATAATAGAACGATGCATCGCCGCCGAGGATGCGGCCCTTGTTGAGCAGCATCACGCCGGTGAGACCGCCGTCGACGCCATCGAGCATGCGCAGATGCACCGAGTAGAGCCCGTCGGCGATACCGGCCTCGCCGACACCGCCGGCGATCGGCATCTCGTCTTCGGTGATCGGTGTCATCAACGACTGAAAGGGTACGCCGGGCAGCTCCTTGAGCTCGCCCTTGAAGCGATAGAGATCGCCGTCGGCCCAGCCCTTGGCAAGCAACGTCGCATCGTCCGTGCCCGCCATGGCGCGATAGTTCGGATCGGGGTTGTGGCGGACGGTGTTGATCACGACGTCGACGCCGGCTTCGGTCTTCACGTAGGTGCCGATATGGGCGAAGGCCGAATTGCCGCCGAGCATCTTGCCGTTGCCGGCATGCATCACGCTCCGGCCGACCCGGTCGCCGAGCTGAAATCTCACCTTGTAGAAGCCTTCAAACACCAGCCGTCCCCGGCCCTGCGCGCACCCAGACGCACTCTATCCCGCTTTCGGCGGCGATGGACAAGTTTCCGGCCATGAGGTCCGATGAGTCTCCGCAACGGCTGTCAGCAAAATGAAAAATCCGCCGAAGCCTTTCGGCTTCGGCGGATCGAAGTCCAACCCGGGCCAGCCCCCCAGCCCGGGCCGGGAGGATCTTAGGCGGCGGCCTTCTTGTCGGCCGGCACGGAGGCGATCGTCTTCAGGATCTGCGAAGCGATCTGGTATGGGTCGCCCTGCGAATTCGGACGACGGTCTTCCAGATAGCCCTTGTAACCATTGTTGACGAAGGAGTGCGGCACGCGGATCGAAGCACCGCGATCGGCAATGCCGTAGCTGAACTTGTTCCAGGGCGCGGTCTCGTGCTTGCCGGTCAGACGCTTGTCGTTGTCCGGGCCGTAGACGGCGATGTGGTCCATCAGGTTCTTGTCGAAGGCCGCCATCAGCGCCTCGAAGTACTCCTTGCCGCCGACCGTACGCATGTACTCGGTCGAGAAGTTGGCGTGCATGCCGGAGCCGTTCCAGTCGGTGTCGCCGAGCGGCTTGCAGTGGAACTCGATGTCGATGCCGTACTTCTCGGTCAGGCGCAGCATCAGGTAGCGGGCCATCCACATTTCGTCAGCGGCCTTCTTGGAGCCTTTGCCGAAGATCTGGAATTCCCACTGGCCCTTCGCGACTTCCGCGTTGATGCCTTCATGGTTGATGCCGGCAGCCAGGCAGAGGTCGAGATGCTCTTCGACGATCTTGCGGGCGACGTCGCCGACGTTCGAGAAGCCGACGCCGGTGTAGTACGGACCTTGGGGCGCCGGATACCCCGAGGCCGGGAAGCCGAGCGGACGGCCGTCCTTATAGAAGAAGTATTCCTGCTCGAAACCGAACCAGGCGCCGGAATCGTCAAGGATGGTGGCGCGCTTGTTGGTTGGGTGCGGGGTCTTGCCGTCGGGCATCATGACTTCGCACATCACGAGCACGCCGTTGGTGCGGGCGCCATCCGGGAACACCGCGACCGGCTTCAGCACGCAATCGGAGCTGTGGCCTTCAGCCTGCTGGGTGGAGGAGCCATCGAAGCCCCAGAGCGGAAGCTGCTCGAGCGTCGGGAACGACGCGAATTCCTTGATCTGAGTTTTGCCGCGCAAGTTCGGAGTCGGCGTATATCCGTCGAGCCAGATGTACTCGAGCTTATACTTGGTCATTGAGCCTCTCTGTAGATGATGCGAAAGGTGGGGGCCGCAGGCCCCCGCACGATTGTTTACCCGGCCAACATCGGCCGACCCTTTCCAAGCATTTAACGTGCCAAAAGGCCGCAGCGCGGGAGGTTTTCCACCGCCGCCGGCCCCCTCTTCCCTCCCGGCGGATCGGCCAGTGCGCCTGCGTCATAGCGGCGCACCTTTGCGTGAAGCTGCATCGCAAAAATCCCGCGGAAATCGCCCGATTTTGAAGCAGGCCGGCCCGGGCCTAAGGTTGCCGGCTAAACGCGCATCAACGTCGGGCAATATTCGCCAAGACTGCGACCGTCGCCCGCAACCTTCGCAACGGCCCACGCGTTAGCCACCCGAGCGCTGCCTTAGAGGAAGCAGAATGCAGTCTGCCTACAAAATAGGCCAAGGGTGATTTCCTTTTCAGCACTTTGCATTTCGGAATGCACGGCCGATATGGGGATTCCAGTAACCACAAGCCAACGAGTCGGGCGCACCATGGAGGCCAGCGCTGCGATCTCGGGAGATACCGCAATGATGAACAATGGACTGAGTCACGGATCTGCACAGATCTACCAATTCCCTGTCGGGGGCCGCTCGGCTCTCGGGGGGCGCCGCAACGGTGAGACCCGCCTTCCCGCCAACCACGCCTCGCTCCCCGTGAACGAGACGATTTGCAGCGGCAGCTGGTACCATCAGGAAGCAGTCGATGAAGCCAAGCCGAAATGGGATCGCTGATGCCTGCGTTCGGTTCAATACCGCCGCGGTCTCTCGATGCCCGGCGTCAGTTCGAAAAAGGGTCGAAACAACGGTGTTTCGGCCCTTTTTGATTCCGGACCTGATTGCGGGATCATATGGTCGCACAGGCGTTCACCGACCGCTTCAGATGCGTGACAAGACACCTCCATGAAAGACTCCCCTACCCGCCATCTCGCGCTGCAAGGCGCCAGCAATTTTCGCGACCTCGGCGGCTATCCGACCGCAGATGGCCGTATCACGCGATGGCGGCAGATCTTCCGCTCCAACCATCTCGGCCAGCTCACTGCTGCCGATATCGAGATCGTCCGCGCGTTGGGCGTGCGCAGCGCCTTCGATTTTCGCGGCGTCGAGGAACGCGCGGCGGGTGTCTGCGTGGTCAACGAGATCGCCGTGCATTCGCTGCCGATCGAGCCGACAGTCGTGGCTGCGCTGCGCGCCGAGCTCGGCAGGGGCAGGTTGACCGCGCCGGTCGCGCTCGAACTCATGCGCGAATCCTATCGCAACTATGTACGCCACAACACGGCCAGTTTCCGCAACCTGTTCGGGCATCTCCTGGAGGACCGCGCGCCGCTCGTGATCCACTGCACCGCCGGCAAGGACCGCACCGGCTTTGCCAGCGCGCTGATCCTGCATGCGCTCGGCGTATCTGATGACGTCATTGCCGAAGATTATCTGCTGACCAACCAGCACTACAAGCGCGACGCATCAAACGTCTCCGATCTTCCCGCCGATGTTCTCGACGCGATCGGCAACGTCGAGGCCTCGTATCTTGCGGCTGCTTTCGAGGCCGTCGGTAGCGAGTATGGCGATCTCGAAACCTACTTGCGCGACGGTCTCGAGCTCGGCACACCGGAGCGGATCGCACTGAAGGCGCGCTATCTGCAATCGTAGGCGGCCGTAAATCTTAAGCGGCCGTGCCGGGAGAACAATGATGCAAGGCAAGGTTCTGATCGTGACCGGCGCACTCGGCGCGCTCGGCAAGGTGGTCGCCGAGACCGCGCTGGCACGCGGCGCGCGCGTGGCCGGCATCGACCATGCGCCATCTCAAATCTCCGCGATGCCTGAGCGCATCGAGATCGGCGGCGTCGATCTGTCCGACGCAGCACAAGCAAAGACGGCGGTCGAGGCAGCGGCGAGACACTTTGGCGGGCTCGACGCGTTGGTCAACATCGCCGGTGGCTTCGCCTTCGAGACCGTCGGCGACGGCGACGTCAAGACATGGCAGCGCATGCATGCGCTCAACGTGCTGACGGCACTCAACGCCTCGCAGGCGGCCCTGCCGCATCTGGCCGCGTCCAAGGCCGGCCGCATCGTCAATATCGGGGCCATGGGCGCGCTTCAGGCCGGCTCCGGCATGGGCCCCTATGCGGCGTCGAAAGCCGGCGTCCACCGGCTCACCGAGGCGCTGGCGAGCGAGTGGAAAGGCAAGGTGACCGTGAACGCGGTGCTGCCCTCGATCATCGACACCAAGGCCAACCGCGCCGACATGCCGAAGGCCGACTTCGCCAAATGGGTGACACCGCAGGAACTCGCCGAAGTCATTCTGTTCCTCGCCAGCGATGCCGCCAGCGGCGTCACCGGCGCGCTGATCCCGGTTGGCGGGCGGGTGTAATCAATCCGGCACCAAGAGCCGGAGATTGCCTCTGAAACGGATGCTCTGCTTGCCGGCGAGCGCGATGCCCTCGCCGTACGCGGTCTCGCCATTGTAAGTGCCACTGAAGCCGATGGTCACGACCTTGCGGCCCCACACCGGGCGCTCGTCGAACGAGGGGGAATGCTCCTCGTTGGTCAGCTCGCCCTTCCACTTGCCGTTGGCCGAGGTGTAGCTGCCGTAGGCGAAGAAGAATGAGTCCCCGCCCCGCATGGTGCCGTCGCGCATCACCATGACGCCTTGGTTGCCGCCCTGGACGGCATCCAGCATTTCGATGCGGATATGATAGAGCCCATTCCTGATGGTCATCTTCGTGAAGCGCCCGATTGTCCCACCCGCAGGATAGCCGGATCATCTGTTCCCGATCAAATGGCGCAGAACTCTAAGTCCATTCCGGGGCTAAACTGACGCAGACTGATTCTCCGATCGAACGTGACATTCGGAAGCTTCCTTTGGAAACCACGCTCTATCTGCCTGTCAAACGCTTCCTCGAAGAGCTCGGCTTCACGGTCAAGGGCGAGATCGGCGGCTGCGATCTCGTGGGCCTCAGCGCCGGCGATCCTCCGGTGGTGGTGATCGGCGAGCTCAAGCTGACCTTCAATCTCGAGCTGATCCTTCAGGCGGTCGATCGTGCACCGGCCGGCGACGAGGTCTGGATTGCGGCAAAGATGTCAGCGCGCGGCAAGGGACGCGAGACCGACGCACGCTATCGCAATCTCTGTCGCCGCCTCGGCTTCGGCATGCTCGGGGTGACCGACCGCGGTCAGGTCGAGGTGCTGGTGAAGCCGCCGACGGCAGCCCCACGCCGGGAGCCGAAGGTCCGTTCGCGCCTGGTCGCAGAGCATCAGCGCCGCCAGGGCGATCCGGCGCTGGGCGGCAGCACGCGCGCGCCGATCATGACGGCCTATCGGCAGCAGGCACTGGCCTGCGCCTCGGAGCTCGCGGCAGGCCCGCGGCGGGTGAGCGAATTGCGCCGGCGCTGTCCCGATGCCGGCAAGATCATGCTTAACAATGTGTATGGCTGGTTCGAACGCACCGAGCGGGGAATCTACGGGCTGACGGAAGCTGGCCAGGCGGCGCTGAAACGCTGGCCACAACAGCGGGTTGCGGATGTTGCCGGTCTCCCGTCACTACCCTGACACCCAACCGGTGCATAGCTGAGATGCCACACCGATTTCATATTGCAATGCAACATAGACGGCACTAGGTATCGCGGCATCGAAACGAGGCCGTTATGAACGCAGACTGGAATACCAAATATGGCACGCGGCGCGTGCGCCACGATCCCCCGACCTTAGACGAGGCGATCTTCGCCGCCGTCGGCATCACCGATGATCAGGAGCAGCAGGCCGAGATCGCCGCAGCCTTGATGGGCATGCCGCTCGATGTCGTCCAGGCCGAGGTCAAGAAGCAGGTTCGCACCAACAGCCGCATCACCTCGACCCGCGTGATCGCCGGCGAACAGGGTGCGCAGCGCTCGGTGGTGGTCGAACGCCGTGTCGTGCGCCGCTTCGGCAACGACAAGCGCACCGGCACCTGACGGCCTAGTCCCTACATACAATACAAAAGCGGACCGGTTTTGCCGGTCCGCTTTTTTGATTCCAATCGGATTTTTCAGGTCAGGCGGCGCGATTGCCGTAGATGCTGGAGATGATCTTCCAGCAGGTCGAGTTGAAGCTGATAAGAGCGCGGCCGGCCCTGAATGGCGAGGCCGCGAGATCAGCGAGTTCGTCCTCAGGCGCCTTGGCGAGATCGATCGTGCCGGTCGATTCGCCATGACGGAATTGCAGATGCGCCCCGAACTTCCTGGCGAGCGCGCGCATCGGGTGATTCTCGGCGCCGGTGGTGATGCGCAGGCGCTTGTAGCCTTTCCAGCGCGCTTCCGCGATCAGGCGGCTGAACAGCACGGTGCCGACGTTCTGGCGCCGCGCCGAAGCTTCCACGCTGAAGGCGACCTCGGGCAGCGAATCGCCCTCGGGCGGATGCAGCTCGGCCGCACCGCGGACCACGCCATCGACGATATAGGCGACAATAACGGTGCCGTCCTCGGCACAGCGGGCGGCGTAACGCTCGATAAAACTGTCGTCGAGAAAACCGTTGAAGCGGTCGTGCCGGCTTTCGGCATCGAGCCTCAGCAGGTGATCGCGCAAAAGCGGCAATTCTTCCTGCTGGCTCAAGGTCCGCACGTAGCCCTGAACGGACTTCGGGCGGTTGGTTACTTCAAGTCCAAAATCTGCTGCGAGTGACAAGTCAAAACTCCTCTTGGTGTCCCTCGAGGAGGCGTTCGAATCCCTAGGCCTCCAATATTGTGCATCGCAACAAACTTTTCAAGACCGGAACCTGCCCAAGTTTCGGGCACGGGGGCCACTAATTCGTTAATGGAATCAAGCCCCCGTATTCACACGAGGACCAGCTGGGTCTGCGTCACCACGGCAACCAGCTTGCCGTCCTCGGTCTCCAGCCGGGTGGTCCAGACCTGGGTCCGCCGGCCTCTGTGGACTGGGGTGGCGGTCGCGATCACCGTTGTTCCCTCCTTGGCCCCGCCGATGAAATTGGTCTTGCTCTCGAGCGTGGTTGTGCCCTTGGCGTCCTCCGGCAGATTGATCACGGTGGCCGCTGCGCCGACGGAATCTGCCAGCGCCATCACGGCGCCACCGTGGATGGTGTGATGAAGCGTGCAGAGATCAGGCCTGACCGTCATCCGCGCCACCACGCGATCTTTCCCGGCCTCGACGAACTCGACGCCCTTGAGTTCGGCAAACGGCATCTTCATTGCTTTAATTTTCTCGAGCGGCGTCATCGGATCTCCTCCCAAATCATTCTGCTCACAGGGTGAATTGCTCTTCGCGGCAAAGCAATGACGGGGAGACAGCGTTCGTACCTCACGTCACCGCATTCACCACCTGATACTCCGGCCGCCGCCAAATTTCGCCCGCGATCACCTCCTCGATAAACTCGGCTGCCCGCACGATCTCGCCCTCGCCGATATACAGCGGCGTGATGCCAAACCTCATGATGTCAGGCGCGCGGAAATCGCCGATCACGCCACGGGCCATGAGGGCTTGCATCGCGGCATAGCCGCCGTCGAAGGCGAAGGAGACCTGAGAGCCGCGGCGCTGATGCGTGCGCGGCGTAACAAGCTTCAAGGACGGACAGCGGCGTTCGACCTCGGCAATCAGGAGATCGCCGAGGGCCAGCGAGCGGGCCCGGACCTCGGCGATATCGACGCGGTCCCAGACGTCGAGCGAAGCTTCCAATGCCGCCATTGCCAGCACCGGCGGCGTTCCCACGCGCATGCGCTCAACGCCACCTGCCGCCGCATAGGCAAGCTCGAACGCGAACGGCCTTGCATGCCCCATCCAACCCGACAAAGCGGCGCGCACGCTGTCGGCGTGGCGCGGCGCAACGTAGAGGAAGGCCGGCGCGCCGGGGCCGGCGTTGATGTATTTGTAGGTGCATCCAGCGGCGAAATCCGCGCCGGTGCCTGCAAGGTCAACTGGCAGCGCGCCGGCCGAATGCGCGAGGTCCCAGACCGTGACGATGCCGAGCGCATGCGCTCTTGCAGTCAGCTTCGCCATGTCTTGGCGCCGTCCGGTGCGGTAATCGACCTCGGTGATGTAGAGCACCGCGATCTCCTCCGACAACGAAGCCTCGATCTCCTCCGGCGCCACCAGGCGCAATTGATGGCCGCGGCCAAGGGTCGCGATCAGGCCTTCGGCCATGTAGAGGTCGGTCGGAAAGTTGCCGGTGTCCGATAGAACGACCTTGCGCGACGCGTTCATGTCAAGCGCGGCGGCGAGCGCCTGATAGACCTTGAGCGACAGCGTATCTCCGACCATGACGGAGCCGGCTTCCGCACCGATCAGGCGCGCGATGCGATCGCCGACATGGCGCGGCTGGGCATACCAGCCAGCCGTATTCCAGGCGCGGATCAAGTCATCGCCCCACTCGGCGGTGATGACGCGGCTGACGCGCTCGGCAACGCCAAGCGGCAACGCGCCGAGCGAATTGCCGTCGAGATAGATCACACCGTCCGGCATATGGAACAGCGCTTTGGTGTCGTCGTAGACGCGAAGCTTGGTCATGGAATTCTCTACAGGATCGTGCGCACGCGCCAGAGTTCCGGAAACAGCTCGACCTCCAGCATGCGCTTGAGGTAGCTGACGCCGCCAGTGCCACCGGTGCCGCGCTTGAAGCCGATGACGCGCTCGACCGTCGTCACATGGTTGAAGCGCCAGCGCCGGAAATAGTCCTCGAAATCGACCAGCTTCTCGGCGAGCTCGTAGAGCATCCAGTGCGTTTCCGGCGCCTCGTAGACGATACGCCAAGCCTGCAGCACACCTTCATTGAAGCTATGAGTCTCGCGAACATCGCGCGCCAGCACGGCCGCAGGCATCTTGAGCCCGTTGCGGTCGGCGAGCCGCAGCACCTCGTCATAGAGGCTTGGCGTTGCGAGCTCGGCTTCGAGCAGCTGCGTTGTTTCCAGATCGTGCGCGTGCGGCTTGAGCATGGCGTGGTTGCGGTTGCCGAGCAGGAATTCGATCTGCCGGTATTGCCGCGACTGGAAGCCTGAAGACTGGCCAAGCTGCGAGCGGAAGCGCGTATACTCGCTGGGCGTCATGGTGCGCAGCACGTCCCAGGCGCCGTTGAGCTGCTCGAAGATGCGCGACATCCGTGCCAGCATCTTCATTGCAGGCTGCACCTCATCCTTCGCGATCGAACGGCGTGCGGCGCTGAGCTCGTGGATGGCGAGCCGCATCCACAGCTCGGTGGTCTGATGCTGGATGATGAACAGCATCTCGTCATGGGCTTCCGACAGGGGATGCTGCGCGCCGAGGATCGCGTCCAGCGCCAGATAGTGTCCATAGGACATGCGCCGGGCGAAATCGGTCTCAGCGCCTTCGCTTGCGGGATCGTATTGGCTGGACGTCATGGCAGGCCCTTTCGATCGATCTTCAAGGCCTCGTCAGTCGAGGCCGATCAGGCGCGCGGTGATGGTCGACGACGGGTCCTTGAGGGCGTCGATCACGGTGAAATGGTTCAGCCCGGGATCGACGACAAGACGCGTCGGCACATCGAAACCAGTCCAGACATTGGCCATCAGATCGGACTGGCGGATGAATTCGGGCCGCTCGTTGCCACCGACCCAGGCGGTCACCGACGAAGGCCCGCGCGGCAGATGCAGCGCCGCGCTTTCCAGCGTCGCCTCCTCCATCGTCATGCGCAGGGTGTCGTTCATCCTGGTCTTGAGCAGCGGACGCAGATCATGCAGGCCGCTGATGGACAGCGTGCCGGCGACGCGGTTGTAGACGGCGGGCTCCAGCCGGCTGTCGTCGCACAGCATACGCGTAACGAGATGCCCGCCGGCGGAATGGCCGGCGAGCCGGATCGGGCCCGCGACCAGCGAGGCCGCCTTGGCAATCGCTGTGGTGATTTCCGCCGTAATGTCGGAGATGCGCGCGGCCGGCGTCAGCGTGTAGCTTGGCAGTGCCACCGTCCAGCCGTGATGGCGCGCGCCTTCGGCGAGATCAGTCCATGTCGACTTGTCGAAGCGCATCCAGTAGCCGCCGTGGACGAACACGACGAGGCCCTTGCTGTCGCCGTCGGGCAAGATCAGATCGAGGCGCTGGCGCTCACCGGGGCCATAGGCGATGTCGGCGCGAAACTCCTTCAGCCCGGCGCGATAAGCCGCCGCGCGCTCCGCCCACAGCGCCGGTATCTTGTCCGAGCCCGGGATATGGGCCGAATTGGCGTAGGCGTCATCCCAATCGCGCATCGTGCCTTCCTCGGACTGTCCTGCGGACCGGGCCTTAGTCTGCCACCGGCGCGGCCGCCATCCTAGTCTTTATTTTAAGCTTAAAGGATTTTGGGACGCGGGTGGATTGGGCAGCCCCCGTCATTGCGAGCGCAGCGAAGCAATCCAGTCTGCCTCCGCGGTGGCAGTCTGGATTGCTTCGTCGCAAGGGCTCCTCGCAATGACGGGGGAAGGCCCCTACCCCTGCTCCACCCCGCACCAATCCGCGATGAACAGCGCCAATGCCTTGGTCGTCTTTTTCAGCGAGTCCAGATCGACATATTCATTGAAGCCGTGCATCTCGCCGCCACTCGCGCCGAAGCACAGGCTCGGGATGCCGTGATTGAGGCCGTAGAAGCGGGTGTCGGTTAGCGCGGTGAAGACGAGGTCTTCGATTTGGCCGCCATAGACGGTGCTGAAGGCCTTGCCGAACGCCGCCTCAGGCGCGGCCGCATCGGTCAGCTCATAGCCTTCCGACAAAAAGCCCGACCATTCGATCTCCGGCGGATTGTTGGCGAGGAAGCGGTGGTTGCGTGCGGCGGCGGCGACACACGCAAGAATCTCCTTCTGGTGATCGGCGATCGACCAGCCCGGCAACACGGCAATCCGGCAATCGACATCGCACCAGGCCGGCACGCTGGAAGCCCAGTCGCCGCCCTTGATGATGCCGGGGTTGAAGTTGATGGGATGGTTCAGCGTCTTGAAGTGACGATCGGCTTTCGCGCGCTCGTTCCACTCGATCTCGAGTTTTTGCAGCGCCTGGATCAAATGATAGGCCGCCATGATTGCATTCGCGCCGGAGCCGGCGAAGGCGACATGGGTCGGATGGCCCTTCACGCGCAGGCGGAACCAGATCACGCCCACCTGCGAGCGCACCATCTTGCCGCCGGTCGGCTCAGGAATGAAGCAGGCATCCGCACGATAGCCTCGTTGAAGCGTCGAGAGCGCCCCGACGCCGGTGCTCTCCTCCTCGATCACAGACTGGAAGTGAATCCGCGCCGTCGGCCTCAGGCCCGCGGCCCTGATCGCATCGAGCGCGGAGAGCGCTGCGATGGTGCCCGACTTCATGTCGCAGGCACCGCGACCGAACATCTTGCCGTCCTTGATGACGGGCGAGAACGGCGGGGTGTCCCACAATTCCAGCGGCCCCGCGGGCACCACGTCGCAATGGCCCTGGAGGATCAGCGATTTGCCCGCCTCGGTTTTGGGCCGGTACGTGCCGACCACAGTGCGGGCCTTCGAAAAATCGTGCTCGATGGGCCCGAAGCCGCGCAGATCCTTGAGGTCGTCGACATTGATGTGCCAGTCGTCGACCTCGTATCCGCGCGCGCGCAGGAGGTCGCCGATCATGTCCTGGCATGGCCCCTCCGCACCGCGCGTCGAGGGGATCGCGACGAAATCGCGTGTGGTCGCGAGCTGGGCTTCGAAGCCGGCATCGACGGCGTCAAGAATCCTCTGCTGCGTTTCGGCATTCATCCGGCAACTCCAATCGGGGCATTGAGATCATCGATGGAGCGCAAGCTAACCGATTTCAGCCGTTCGGGTACTCTGCAAAATAGGCATCCCGCAATGCGTCTTCGAGCAGCCGGCCCTCCGAATAGCCATTCAGTGTCGCCGGCCGGCTCACGCCGTCGAGCAGCCGCGGGCAAGGTTCCGGCGCACCGAGCACGGTGCGCACCGGGATGCGCTCGGCATAGATCGGCAATTCATAGTCCTCGTCGTCGTCGGCGACACCCTTGGCCCGGATTTTCGCGGAGGCTTCCTCGATCTCCATCGCGATAAAGGAGGTCGCCTTGATCTCCTGCGTGTTGCTCGCCCGCAGGCTGGCGGTGCGATCCGGGAAGAAGCGGTCGACCATCGCGATCACCGCGCGTTCTTTTTCCTCGGGATCGGTGACGAGATAGGCGGTGCCGAATGCCATCACGGCGCGGTAATCGGCCGAGTGATTGAACCCGCAGCGCGCCAGCACCAGGCTGTCGAGATGTGCGACCGTCAGGCACACGCGCTCGCCCCGGGTCTGGTTGCGCAGCATGCGGCTGGCGCTCGAGCCGTGCCAGTACAGTTTCGTCCCTTCGCGCCAGAAGAAAGTCGGCGTGCAATAGGGTTGGCCGTCGATGGCGTAGGAGACGTGGCAGAGCATCGAGGAATCCAGGATGCGATGAACGGTGTCGTGATCGTAGAAGCCGCGGTCGTGACGGCGCTTCACCTGATTGCGCGCGGATGTCGGATAGGAATTCTGGTTCTCGGTCTGGCTCACGGCCGCTCCTGTCGGATTTGAACAATTCCAGAGCAGTTGTATCCGTGGATTTGGTCTGCGATAGTGCCAATTCCATGCGAAAAATTCCGACCAATTCTGTCCCCTCGCCGGCCAAAGCCGAGCTGCCGCTCGACCTCGCAGGCCCGCACATCACGGCTGGCGCCTCGTCGGCGCACCGGCTGTATCAGGCACTGTGCGAGATGATCGTCGGCGGTCTGGTGAAACCCGGCGAGCCGCTGCCGCCGTCGCGCACGCTGGCCAAACAGACCGGCTTTCGGCGCAATGCCGTCGTCACCGCCTATGAGCGGCTGATTGCCGACGGCTTTGCCGACGCCACCGTCGGCTCCGGCACCTTCGTCGCCGCGCGCATCCCCGCGCGCGCGGCTGAGCCGAAGCGGCCGAAGATCAGCGTCGAAACGCCCGGGCAAGGCGCGTTTTCGCTCGGCTGCACCCATATCGACGCGCGCGCCGTGCAGCGTTTCCGCGCCTTTGTCGGCCGTCGCATGCGCGCCTTCGGCGCTGAGCATCTGCACTATGGCGATCCGCGTGGCAGCCGCGAGCTGCGTGCGGCGATCGCCGATCATCTGTTGTCGGCGCGGGGCCTGCGCTGCGATCCCGATCAGATCATGCTGACGTCGGGCACGCTGCACGCGCTGCGCATCGTGCTGAGCGCGATCCTGAAGCCCAACGACCAGGTCTGGTGCGAAAGACCCCGGCTACCCCGCTGCGCGGAAAACCATCGCGCATTGCGGCTATCGTGCCGTGTCCGTTCCCGTCGACGCGCATGGCATGCGTGTCGCCAAAGGCCGCGCAGCGGCGCCGTCCGCGCGCGCAGCCTATGTGACCCCGTCGCACCAGTTTCCGCTGGGTGTGCAGATGTCGATGCCGCGGCGGCTCGAGCTGCTCGACTGGGCCAGGCAGGCCGGCGCCTTCGTGCTGGAAGACGATTACGACAGCGAGTTCCGCTATGACGGCGCGCCTCTGATGTCGCTGGCCGGCATCGATCACCTCCAGCGTGTGATCTACATGGGCACGTTCGCCAAGACGTTGTTTCCGGGCCCGCGCATCGGCTATTGCGCCCTGCCCGAGCGCTTGATTGCGGATGTCGCCGCGGCGCGGGCCGCCCTCGACCGCTTTCCCGGCACGCTGATGGAGGGCGCGGTGGCCGACATGCTCAATTCCGGCGCGTTCGCGGCGAACCTGAAGCGCGTGCGCAAGCTTTACCGCGAGGCGCGCGACGCATTGGCCGGGACGCTCGAAGCCGCATCCGACGGCCTGCTGTCGGTGCCGGTCCCATCACAGGGCCTGCATCTTGTCGCCCGGTTCGATCCCTCGGTCGATCTGCTGGTGGCGGCAGAAGCCAAGCAGGCCGCCGGCGCCGAAGGCTGGCTGTTGGCCGACACTTATTCACGCTCACGCCCTCTACCCGGTTTCGTGCTGGGATTTTCCGGCCACGCGGTTCCGAAGCTCGTCGCATCCGCCGAGCGGCTCGCGCGGGAATCGCGAGTGGCCTTGCGCGCGAGGCGCAAGCCGGCCGGGCGGGCGTGACGAACGTTCACTATGAGAATCGGCTGCCGCTCCCTACATTGCGGCACCGATGCCGGAGCTCACCCCATGCTGCTACGCCGCGCGACTTGCCTTTCGCTCCTGATCTTCATCGCACTCGCCGCGACGGCGCGCGCAGGCTCGGTCGGACGCGAGCAGGACATCGTCGATCTCAAGCTCGGCCAGCGCGTGCAAGTGGACGACGGAACCTGCCCCGCCGGACAGGTCAAGGAAGTGCGCGGCGCCAAAATGACCGACAAGGGCGTCGCACGGACGAGCATCTGCGTGTCGCGATTTGGTCCGAAATCAAAGCGATGACCGCTACTTCGCCGGATCGAACATGCATTGCAGGGTCGGCTTGGCGATCTTGGTGAAGGTCGGGCCGATTTCGGTCTGCTTTGCGGCCGGCACCCAGTCGGTCTCGATCGTCGGCACCCCGGTCTCGCTGATGCCGCGCAGCAGGGCCTCGCGAAGATCGCGATCCTCGACGACGGCGGCAGCATGATCGTGCAGGCAGCCGCAGACCTCTTCCGGATGCTCCCATCGCCCGAGCATGCGCGGCGCGCATTGCCTCACGAACTCGGTACGGGGATCGGGTAATCTGGAGGGAGAGCGCACTTGCGCCTGAACGGCACTGATCGTCAGAAGGGATATGAACGCCGCGGCGCAGGAACGAGCAAGCATGATGGCCTTTATTGGCTGATTTTTCTTGTTGGCGATCAGAAGCGCGCGGCAACCACGATCGGCTGCGGTGCCGGGATCATGATCGGCGAGCCGCTGTACTGGAAAGTACCGATACCCGGGACATTGCCGTCCGGCGAGCCTGCGAACGAGGAGCCGGCGAGCACGAAACCGAAAGCAAGGATGAGGCTGAGCGTGCGCATGAAGTTCTCTCCGAATTCGGTGGCCGGCGTGCGCCGTCGTCGTTGTGAGGTTGATAACCATGGGCGGTTTCGCGCGTGATGCGCCAAAGCCGGAAAATGGTTTCGTCTCCGTGAGAATTGTTTCGTCCCGCTCGAGGCGACGACATATTCCATGGAAAATCTCAATCTTTTCAGATGGGTCGTGCGGTCACCCAATGTAGCCTGGCAGGTTCCGGCGAGCTCGGAACGCCGGCGCCGTCATGATCCCGCCTCACACCCTTCACATGCGTTTTACGTTTTTCTGCTGAAGAGAAGCCGAACGAAGGCTGGGTCCTGTCGAACCGGGGGCGCTTCGACTGCGACCCAAGCTATCGAGACCGAGGACGCCCGAGCATCGCCGAGCGCGTTCATGTGAGGAACAGCCATCATGACCGCGCAGAATCGCGCAACGACGCGCGATGCGGACCAACGAACGGACCGCCGGGAGCAACGACCTGTTCACAGCAGTGCCCATTCGCCTGGCGAAATGGCGCTACAATCGAGCCGGGGCTTTGAGGCCACGTCGCAGTCATTCGTGCGGCTGACCGGCTCGCATCTTGCAAAACCGCGCGCCATCCGCGCTGACATCATCGAGTGAACGCAAACCCCTCACTGAGTGCACGCGAGAGCGTCACTGAGTGAACGCAAGAGCGTCACTGAGTGAAGAACTCTCCGCACTTCTGGACGTTGGCGTCCGCCGGTCCCCACGGCATGACCGGCACGGTCGAGGTCGAGTTCTTCGGCGAACCCTCGATCAGCCTGTCCGAATAGACCATGTAGACCAGCACGTTGCGCTTCGCGTCACAGCCGCGCACGATCTGCATCTTCTTGAAGAACAGCGAGCGGCGCTGGCGGAACATGTCGTCGCCCTGCTCCATCTTGTTCTTGAACTTGATCGGGCCGACCTGACGGCAGGCGAGCGAAATGTCCGAGACTTCCTCGGCAAGGCCCAGCCAGCCCTTGAAGCCGCCCTTCTCCGGCACCGTAAAATGACAGGCCACGCCCTCGACTTCAGGATCGTCGAGGCCGTAGGTCGCAAGCTTGTCGTTCGGGCTCATCCATTTGAACACGGTCGAGCGGCGAAAGATTAGATCCGGCTCGTCGGCGGCGAAGGCGGACGCTGCCGGCACGGTCAACGCCATGAGGAATAAAGCGAGGCCTTTCAAGCGGATGCTGGAAAGACTGGGGAAACGAGATGACATGAACCTCTCCGGTAACAACTTCCAGCAATGTAGGGATGAGGCGACCGATCAGGAAGACGACCGGCAAGCCGACACGGCCGCCGTTTACCGCTCCGTGAGGCTTTTTTGCTACGCTTTGGACAAATGTAGCTGATGGCAGAACCGCCATGCTGGTGAACGCGTATCCCCTCTGAGAGACTAACATCTGATTTGGATTATGGATTCGAGGATGAACAGCGTGAACGGGGCCGGTTTTTCTGCCAAGCCGACGCGGCTTTGGCAGGTCGCCATTTTGGCGGCGGCGGGTGCGATCGGCACGGCAAGCCAGGCGGACGCAGCGTTTTATTACTGGACGGACTATTCCGACGGGTCCTACGGGCGCCAGGAGCGCCATCTCGACGTCCCGCGCCAGAAACCGCAGAAGCGCGGTGCGGTCGGCAAAAAAGACCTTGTTGCCGAAAAAGAAGCCGGCACCAAACCGCAAGGTCCTCTCGTCATCGTCGTCTCGATCGACCGGCAGAAGGTCACGGTCTACGACAGCAAAGGCGTGTTCGCGGAATCCCCGGTTTCGACGGGCATGAAGGGCCATTCGACGCCGATGGGTGTGTTCAGCGTCATCCAGAAGCACAAATTCCACCACTCCAACATCTATAGCGGCGCGCCGATGCCGTACATGCAGCGGATCACCTGGTCGGGCGTTGCCATGCATGCCGGCGTGCTGCCGGGCTATCCAGCCTCGCACGGCTGCATCCGCATGCCGATGGCGTTCGCGGTGAAGATGTGGAACTGGACCAGGATGGGCGCGCGCGTGATCGTTTCGCCCGGTCAGATGTCGCCGCAGAAGTTCTCACATCCGCTGCTTGCCTCGCTGCGCGTGCCACCGCAACCCGCGGCCAGCCTCGAGCCGCAGACCAATGCCGGCGACAAGGCCGACAAGGGCACAGCCAATACCGCGGCCACCGAAGCAAAGCCGGTTGAAACGAAAACCGCCAGCGCCGACGGCGTGCCCGAGCTGCGCTCGTCGGTCGGCCACACCGTGATGTCGGACGTGACCACCGGATATGCCCCAGCCCGCGAGGAGGCCCCGGCATCGGCCGACAACACCGAGACAACGGCAAAGCCCGAGACCAAGCCCGCTGAGGCGGCGGACGCGGCCAAGCCAGAGGCCGGAGACGCCGCGCAGCCCGCGAACACTGAAGCGAAGCCTGTCGACGCCGCGGAGACGCCGAAGTCCGAACTCGCGAAGACATCCGATGCACCGGCCGCGGCGCCAGCGCAGGCGGCCACGACCGACGTCAAGAAGGACGAAACCCGCGTTGCCGATCCGGCGCCCGTGGCAAAACCTGAAGCGCCCAAGCGAGCGGGCCAGATCGCGGTCTTCATCAGCCGCAAGGATTCCAAGCTCTACGTGCGGCAGAACTTTGCGCCGCTGTTCGAGGTGCCTGTCACAATCGCCGCGAGTGATCGGCCGCTCGGCACGCATGTCTTTACCGCCGAAATCGACAAGGCCGATTCCAATGCGCTGCATTGGTCGGTGGTGTCCTTGCCAGTGTCGGTCCGTTCTGCCGCGCGCGAAGATGACGGCCGCGTGACAGGCCGCCAACGTGGCGCGGCGGTGATTCCCGTCGCCGTAAAGCCTGTGGTCCCGCCGGACAGTCCAGCCGAGGCCCTGGACCGCGTCTCGATCCCGGCCGACACGATCGCGAGGATCAACGAAATGCTGACATCGGGCGGCTCGATCATCGTCTCCGACCAGGGCATCAACCAGGGCGAGACTGGCGAAGGCACCGATTTCATCGTCCGCCTGTACTAACGCGCCTCATCGCGGCAGATAACGCCGTGTTGACGACGCCGCTCGCACCGACGGGGTAACATGCGCCCCGGATCATTTCGGGGGACGCCGTTATGATGAACCGCAGGACCATACTCATCGCCGCCTTTGCAGGCACGCTGGCGCCGGCGACGCGTGCACTGGCGGATGGCGGCATGAGCCGAATTTCCGCCTACGCCTTCTCTTTCCCGGCATTGTCAGGCGACGACATCCGCCTTGCGGCCTTCACTGGCAGGCCGCTGCTGGTGGTGAACACCGCTTCGCTCTGCGGTTACACGCCGCAATATGCCGGCCTGCAAGACATCTGGAGCGAGTTTCGCGAACGCGGCCTCACCGTCATTGGCGTGCCCTCCAACGATTTCGGCGGACAGGAGCCCGGCGGCACCAGTGAGATCTCGGAAACCGCCCACCACCAATACGGCGTTACCTTCCCCATCGCGGCCAAGGCCATCGTGGTCGGTGCAAAGGCGCATCCATTCTACAAATGGGCGGCAGAGGCGCGCCCGCGAGAAGTTCCGCGCTGGAACTTCCACAAATATCTGATCGGCCGGGACGGCTATATCGCCGATGTCTTTGCATCCGCGGTCGAACCGACAGACACGCGGATCAAGACGGCGATCGCCAAGGCGCTGGCCGACACTTGACGCCACGCGTCCCCAACCCGGTTGGGCACAATTGGGCTGGCGCGCCAAACAGCCGTTGCAATGGCGAGGGCCCACCATCTAGGCTAGGATTGTTAGGGGCAGGATGGTTTTGCCGAAGGCGAAAAGCCGCGGCGGAACAACGGGATCAATCTCGAGGACAACAACCATGCGTGTGGCGGCAGGACTGATATTGGCAAGCGCGATGTCTCTGGCGATGACGGGCGCGGCATGGTCGCAGACCCCGGCTGCAAAGCCCGCCGCCGCGACGCAGGCCGCACCGGCGGCAACACCGGCTGCGGCTGCGCCCGCTGCAGCACCCGCTCCTGCAGCAGCCGCCGCGCCGGCGGGCTTCGTCAATCCTCCGCCGCCTAAGCAGGCGCCGCAGCCCGCCCGCGCAGCCTGCAACACGCCGGGCGCGCTTGGGGTCGCCCGCACCGTCGAGATCGACACCACGGGCGGTCCTGGCTTCGGCTTCGAGCATTTTAAGGAACTCGATTTCCTGCGCGACCACGAAGTGGTGCTGACCTTCGACGACGGCCCCTGGCCCAAGAACACGCCCGCGGTGCTGAAGGCGCTCGCCGACGAGTGCACCACCGGCATCTTCTTCTCGATCGGCAAGCACGCGACCTACGAGCCGGAGATCCTGAAGCAGGTCTACGCGGCCGGCCATACCGTGGGCACCCACACCTGGTCGCACGCCAACCTCAACAACAAGAAGCTCACGGAAGCGCAGCGCAAGGAAGAGATCGAGAAGGGTCTTTCCGCGGTGAAATGGGCGCTCGGCGGCATTTCGCCCTCGCCTTTCTTCCGCTTCCCGGCGCTCCAGCATCCGCCGGAGATGGTCACCTATCTCGGCAACCGCAACACAGCGATCTTCTCCTGCGACATCGACTCCTTCGACTTCAAGGCCTCGAAGCCCGAGAAGGTGATCGAGACCGTCATGAAGAAGCTCGACAGCAAGGGCAAGGGCATCATCCTGATGCACGACTTCCAGAAGCACACTGCGGAAGCCCTGCCCGAATTGCTCAAGCGCCTGAAGGCCGGCGGTTACAAGGTGGTGGCGATGCGCGCCAAGTTCCCGGCCTCGACGCTGCCGGAATACGACCAGGAACTGCTCAAGGACGTCAAGCTGCCGACGGTGAGCACCCGGCCGGTCAACAGCGTCGTGACAACGGTTTCCGAATAGCCGCGCCCTTGTCCTTTCGGATCGAAGGCTACGTCATCGTCTCCGCGGACGGCATGCTCGCGGACGCCGACCATGTCATGCCCGACAGCCTGAAGTTCGAAGGCGACAAGCTGTTCTTCGAGCAGGCGCTCGATCGCGCCGCGCTGATCGTGCACGGCCGTCACTCGCATGAGCAGCAGCCGAATTCACCCAAGCGCAAGCGCCTGATCCTGACCCGCAAGATCCAGACTCTGACCGTCGATCCCGAGATGCCGAACGCGACCTTGTGGAATCCGGCTCACACCAGCTTTGAGGACGCCTGTGCGTTCGCCGATGTCGCTTCCGGCACCGTCGCAATCATCGGCGGCCCCGTCGTGTTCGACATGTTCATGGATCGCTACGATACGTTCTGGCTGTCGGAAGCCCCGCACCTTCGGCTGCCCCGCGGCGAGGGCTGTTTTGTCGAAGTACCGGGGCGCACGCCTCAGGAGGTGCTGGCCTCCCACGGGATGAAGCCGGGCGCGCCGTATCTGCTCGACGCCGCGCATGACGTGACGGTGACGCCATGGCGCAGGACGTAGTGGCTTAACCTTTATACGTCCCCGTAGGCCGCTTCGGCCGGACGCGTGGCGCGCCCGTAGCCCATGATCATGAACAGGGCGCCGATGATCGACAGGTTCTTGAGCGCGTCGACCAGCATCTTGCCGTTGTCAGGCGGCACCTGGTTCCAGAAGTCGTAGAACAGGAAGGTCGCGACCGCGACATAGATAATCATCAGCATCGCGAAGAAGCGCGCGCCGAAATTCAGCGCGATCATCACGCCTGCGATGATCTCGAGCACGCCGACTGCGATCGCCAGCAGTTGCGGCGTGGTCATGGCCGTCGCCGTCTCGATCTGCTTGGCGTAAGGCGCGATCATGTCGGGCATCACGACCTTGGCGGCGATGAAATCAACGGTCGCCTGCATGGCAAACAGTCTTGCCGCACCCGTGTAGATGAACAGCACGGCGAACAGGATCCGCCCGAAAGTCACGAACGCTGGCATGATCGGCCTCTTTGCTCAGGCTTTTGAATTCTCGCGAAAGCACTTCGCGATTATGAAGATACATTCGCCGGTTTACAAACGGGGAAATGGCTAACTGCGAGCAATTCAAAGTTGGTGGCCCGGGGGGGGGGGGGGGGGGGGGGTTTGGGGGGGGGGGGGGGGGGGGGGGGGGGGGGGGGGGGGGGGGGGGGGGGGGGGGGGGGGGGGGGGGGGGGGGGGGG
>NZ_JBVVPP010000002.1:0-121429 GCF_055811315.1 Bradyrhizobium sp. MI1.4
TTCGGTAGAGTGGATTGCGTTCTAGTCGACGACTACACGCGCACGCCTCCCCGGGCCCCGAAGGCCGTGGTGGTTTTGGTCATGCGTTTGGTGGTCGCGAACATGGCGGCGACTTATGCGGGAGAGTTGTCCCAAAACTTGATGTTGAAGAGCCACGGATGGCTTGAAGCATTCGAGATCGGACATTCTCAAGTCGCCTTCAGCATTGTCTGAACCCGGCCACCTTCTTTAAGGGACAACAAGTTCTGTTCAGGTCTATCGTAGCCTAACTGGATCAACATCTGCGGCGGCGCAACCGCAAGAAGACTGTCAGATCGAACCTCGATCCTGCTTGCATTTAAGTTCTTCGGGGCTGTTTGTGCTGGCAAGGCGAACATAACTGCGTGAGTAATGCTCGATGTGAGTTGCCGATTGATAGTTTCGAGCCACCAAACCGAGCATGTAAAACGGCCAGCGACACCCCTGAATACAAGCAGTAACCAGACACCCAGCGAAGACGGGCCGCAGGGCGTCGCATCACTCGTTGTGGGCTAGGTTTTCCTTGTGACCTGCGTGTCGCAATCGCCCAAATGATCCTAGACGTTCTGCCGGTCGCGAGCGCTTCGAAGGCGCTTAGATAGCCCCGATCGTGCACCTCCGATTAACGTCTCTCTTCATGTCTCCTCCTGCGGCTGCACTTTGGGAGCTCCAGGAGACTTTTCCTGCGAAATCGAACAAGACCCGCTGCAACAAACCTTCTCGCCCCTGTAGTTGGCCAAGGTCTGGAGCAACTGCGGCATATAATACTTTTTCGCACCTTCCCTCATATCGTCCGGCATTGCTTTCGGATGGTCTAGCCATGTCATTGCCCGCTCGATCAGCTCGATCGCGCGTTGGTTGTCACCACTCTCGTAGTAATACTGAGCGACCACCCTATAAGAAGAGAAGTTGAGGCCGCCGCTGGCTTGCGCTGAATTAAGGATATGTTCCGACACATCCCTGCCGATCGCGAAGCGTTCCGCACGCGGAAGGTGGGCCTTATCGTTCTCCGGATCAAAGAGTTGCGTCATCACGACAATCAGCCCACGCACAGCCTCTGACTGTTTCTCAATCGCATCTCGGACCAGTTGGCGTAAGACCTGGAACCCGGTCGCCGTGTCGCGCATTTTGTGAAGCAACAGATCCGCATGAATCTCGCGGAGATTGAGATTGTCCGGCATCGCGGCAATGCCCTCTTCGATCGCTGATAGCGCTGTCGGCCAATCATTTGCTTCCATCGCCGGTCGAATTGTCCGGCGCATTGACAATTCGCGCGCTAGGCGTTGGTCTTTCGCAATTCGTTTCGCATCAGCGGCTTTAGCTTGATAGCTGCCGCGCCAAGTGCCGTTGATAATTTTCGGCAAGACGTCGTCGATTTGGATCGGATGACCGATAAAGGCAATGTGGCCGTCGCGGTCGACGACGAACGATGTCGGAACCCCAAGAGAAGAGCTGGCATCCATCCAAAGCTTGTTCATTTCGCCTGTACTGTCGAACCCGATTCGATAGTTCAGATTTGAGAATTTTTCAGTCAACCATGCGTCCAACTTGGTGCGAGCCTCATCCGCCGTTGGTGCTTGTTCGCTAGCTGCGACTCCGACGACCTCAAGCCCCTCGTCTTGGTATTTTGCTTGCAGCTCTATCAGATGTGGCATCGCCCTCACACATGGGCCGCACCAACTTGCCCAAAATTCGACAATGTACACTTTCCCTGGCTGGAAGTTCGTGAGGGGCTCGCCACGCAGCCAGTTCTCGACTTTGAGCGAAGGAGCCGGGGACGCCATGCACAGCACCATGATTTTCTCCAAAGTTACTTGCTGCGCGACCTTGTCGCTTCACCTGAGTTAGCAATCACCGTGCCAGGCTGTCCGCGCCCACTGAGTACATGATAAAGCTTTGAAAAACATCCACACGACCAGTAGGGTCCCCTGTATGTAACCTGACATGCTTTGCGTCGGTGTCAGATTTCGGGCACACATCGCGCCCTTCGTGCCGCCAAAACATTGTCATGCGAATGCGCATCCGTGAGCCGCGCTGCGCCAATAGGCGGCGCGTGAGAAACCGGATGATGCCCGCTGACCGACAAATTGCAAGCGTGCGGACGTGGGGTCGCAAAGAACAACAGCGGTCAGCATCGGACACGGCACCAGCTTTCCGAACCGGGCTGCAAAGCTGCCTGTTCGGCGCGGTCCAGATGACCACGGAAGCCGATGACCTCGTGCGCGAGCTGCTCCGTCGGAATCGCAGGCGCGAAAGCCGGTGCGAGCCCTGCTTGAACATAGGAAGCCAAGTCTACCTCGCCAAAGCGGCGCAGTTACTCCCGTCGCCATGTTGATTTCCCCGCATTCCGGTTTCAACCAGTCGCGGGAGATGGTACTGACAGCCTCAGGGCCACCTCCGCACATCCGCTGCACGATTGTGTGGCCAGGACAACTTGCGAGCGACGTCCTTCGCATTGGTGTCGGCAATACCGCTGGGGCAAAGGCGTGGCATCTTGCGATGGCGCGGCGCGATCCGTCGCTGCCTGCGGCCATCAAGGATCGGATGGGTGGCGATCAGGGTGCCGTCTTCGAAGATCTGCATCTCGTTGGCGAGCGTGTGCACCTCGACGATCCGCTTCCGGGTGGCGTCGGGAACGCTATAGAGATTGCCGCCGACGCTCACCATCCCTTCATGGGAGACCCGCCGCTCCAATTTGAGCACCGAGCGGAATGATGCCAGCGGCAAGGGGCCTAGGTGTGGCTTCTCCGTCGCAAAGGCTTCGTTGACTACGCATTGGGTGGTGGCGTGCACGCGCGGATTAGCGACCGTATCGAGCCAATGCCGCAGCTAGGCGTTCAGATCGTCGAGATTGCGGAACGAGCGGGCGAGGAAGAAGTCCTCGCGGATATACCGGAACGGCCGCTCGACCTTGCCTTTGGTCTTGGCCCGGTAAGGGCGGCAGGCCCTGGGCTGGAAGCCGTAATGCCGGGCAAAATCGATGAGCGCGCGATTGTAGACAATGCTGCCACCTCCTTCGCCGATCACCGCCGTCTTCATGCGGTCGTAGAGGATCTCCTTGGGAACGCCGCGCCTCAAAGGCTGCCATGTGACAGCGCAGGACCGTCTGCATGCCCTGGTGGAGGACGAACCGGGCCCAGATCAACCGGCTATGTCCGAGCACGAAGGAGAACAACCACACGATCCGCGTCACCGAGGGCTCGTCGGTAAAGACGACCTGGAAGTGAGCAAAGTCGACCTGAGCCTGGTCTCCTGGCGGCGTCTCGAAGCGAACCTCGAATACCGGCAATGGCGTTGGCTGCAGTTCACGAAGCAAATCCGTGACGGCGGTATAACGCCGGCGTAACCGCGCTCGCGCAGCTCCCGCCACAGTCGCTGGCCGGTCAGGCCGGGGTAGGCCGTGACGCGCTCTCGCAATACGGCACGAACGGTTCAATCAGTCGCGAACGCGGCTTGCGAGGTCCGTACACTGGAGGCTCCAGGCCGCGGGCGATCGTTCGGCGAACCGTCTTCCGGTCGAGGCCCAATTCGCGGGCGATCACCGGTGATCCGGCCATCGACCCCGACGGAGCGGCATCGTCTCGCATAACGACGATGCTCATGCTGCCTTCGTGTTTAGGGAACACACTCGGCCTCCGCGAACATCCACCTTTCGAGGCTCATTCCCGCACCCCGCATGGCTCCTACATTTCAGACCCCGCGTTGCCGCGACGCCCGCAAGACTCGGTCCCGGCCTGCCTGCTTCGGTCTTGGCCGGATGGGACTTCCACCCACAAGCATTCATTAGCTTGGCATGATGTACTCCCCGGTGGTGGTGTAGCTCGGTAGAGCAAAGCCGCCCGGACGCGCGCCCCCAATAGCGCCGTAGCGGGCGGGCGGCTTTGCGGTGGTCACCGGCAGTTCTCCGGTAGGACCGGGTTGCGACACCCCAACCGAGGAACCAGTCCCGGACTTGATCCGGGATGACCGATGATATGATGAACCTGCGCACGCTCGTGGAGAAGACCCCTGATGCCGATCTGTTGCGTGAGATGATCGGCTTTGCGGCCCAGCGCCTGATGGAGCTGGAAGTCGAAAGCCAGACCGGGGCAGCTTACGGCGAGAAGAGCCCCGAGCCCCTGGCCCAGCGCAACGGTTACCGCGACCGGATTTGGGAAACCCGCGCCGGCGCGGTCGAACTGCGCATTCCCAAGCTGCGCAAGGGCTCCTACTTCCCGGGCTTCCTGGAGCCGCGCCGCGTGGCCGAGAAGGCGCTCACCGCCGTGGTGCAGGAGGCTTATGTGCAGGGCGTCTCGACCCGTTCGGTGGACGATTTGGTGCAGGCCATGGGCATGACCGGCATCTCCAAGAGCCAGGTGAGCCCGGCTCTGTGGCGAGATCGACGACAAAGTGAAGGCCTTCCGCGCCCGCCCGATCGAGGGCGACTGGCCGTATCTGTGGATCGACGCCACCTCTGTGAAGGTGCGGCAGAATGGCCGCATTGTGTCTGTCGCGGTGATTGTCGCAGTCGGCGTCAACGGCGACGGCCGGCGCGAGGTGCTCGGCATGGACATCGGGCCGTCCGAGGCCGCGACGTTCTGGACGGCGTTCCTGCGCAAGCTCGGCCGCCGCGGCCTGCGCGGCGTCAAGCTCGTCGTGTCCGATGCCCACGAGGGTATCAAGGCCAGCATGGCCAAGGTGCTCAACGCCAGCTGGCAGCGCTGCCGCGTCCACTTCATGCGCAACGCATTGGCGCATGCCGGCAACGGCGGGCGGCGCGTCGTCTCAGCCTTCATCGCCACTGCGTTTGCCCAGGACGATGCCGAGGCCGCAACTGCGCAATGGCGCAAGCTCGCCGATCAACTCCGCCCCAAGCGGCCAAAGCTTGCCGGCTTCCTCGACGAGGCTGAGACCGATGTGCTTGCCTACATGACGTTCCCGCCGCAGCATCGGACCAAGCTGCACTCCACGGATGAGATGGACAAGCGATTTTTTCCTGCCGAGCCGAGGATTGCGAAAATCCTGCAAGTCCATTCTTTTGTTCGGCCGCGCGGCGGGTCATTCTTCCGTCCCGGCCACCGATCTCGCAGCCGGCGCGCGCAGGGGCGGTCAAGGCTGGCCGCATTTGCGGCCACCGCAAGGCTTGGCCTTGACCGGCCCGAGCACGGTGGCAGGCTGCGTGGAACGGGACTGGCCAGCTCGGCTGGAAGTTGCTGTCAGCCGCGATTATGTTTGTGGGGCGCGGGCGACCTCGTGGCGAAGCGTGACGTGTCGGCTGCAAGCGTCACCGGACTGCCTATTTTGTCTTGCCGAACTGAGGCGCCCGCGCCCCGGCCTTTGGCCGCCCGCGGTTTCCATTGCGACACGAATCGCTCGTAGCTTTGCTCCGCCTGGGCGGCAATCAACATCTCTTGGTCGCGCAGCGCCTTGATGTTGTAGGCATAGGCTGGTCCACGCCGGCTGCCTTTCTGTTGCGGATGTCCGGCCTGAAGTAGCATCGCGCGGGTCTTGTTGGCGACCAGCGCTGGGCGCGCCCACAGGTAATCTTCGCCCCTCGTCAACAAATGCCAGCAGAGCACAGCGAGTTTGCGAGCCACGGCCACCGCGGCGATCTGATGGCCGCGCCGCGCGCGAATGCGCACGAAAAACGCATGCAGTGGACCGGCCGCCTTGGCCGCTGCCCAGGCCGCCTCGACCAGCATGGCGCGCGCGTGACTGCGGCCGATCTTGCTGCTGCGGCCGTGGTGGGCCGCTCCCAGTCCCGACTGCCGCACCCGCGGGTTCAGCCCGAAATAGCTCACCAGCTTCTGCGGGCTGTCGAACCGGCTGATGTCGCCGATCGCCGCCATGATGCCGGCGGCGACCGCCAGATTGACGCCGGTGATCGTCATCAATCGGTTGACCGCGGAATCCTCGATTGCGTCCTGCGCGATCTCGCGGTCGAGCAGGGCCAGGTCTTCCGCCAGCCGGTCGAACTCACGGACGTGCCGATCGATGGCCGCGCGCTCATCGTCCGGCAGCTGTTGAGTAGCCAACTACGCCCGGCCGCGGGCGTTGAAAAGATCGGCATGCGGGCACTTCCGGATCAGGTGTGCGTGCAGGATCGAATGCACCTCGTTCTTGAGCCGCGTACGATGTCGAACGACCTGGTAGCGCCGCGCCACCAGTCTGCGCTTGCGTTCGGTCTCCGCGTCAGGCGTCCAGATCTGCGGCAGGTATCCCGCCGCCTGCAGACTGGCGAGCGTGCCGGCATCGATCTTATCGGTCTTGACGTGAGCCTGGGCGATCGCCTTCACTTGCAATGGATTGGCGATAATCACCCGCGCCGCGAACGGTGCCAGAACCCGCGATACCGCCATGCTGTTGCCGGTCGCTTCGACCACCACCTCATCACTGGCCAGCAGGGTCTTGCTAAATCCCTCCAACGCAGTCCGCGTCATATCAATGCGGCCCGCATGTCGGAGCCTGCCATCCTCCCAAATCACCACCTCCCCGAAAGTTCGGTGGACGTCGATGCCAATCACCCGTCGCATTCGCACCTCCTGCCAATCAGACCACATGACGGGAGCTACGGGCGACACGACAACTACGGATTCGCGCTCTCAGCGCAACCGGGCGAGTCGCAGAGGCGGCCAGCTACTAACTCGAGCTCGCGGCTCATCGTATGCATCGGCCTGCCCGCACCTTCGTGCTCCCGGTGCCTCTGTCCCGATGGTCGCACCATACGCCACGGTGTAGAATACCGCAGCCGAACGTTGGCACCGAGAGATCTCATACCGGTTACCAATCCCATTGAACGCCTCAACGGCGAGATCAAGCGGCGCACCGAGGTGGTCGGCATCTTCCCCAACGAGGATGCCATCGTCCGCCTCATCGGCGCGATCCTGCTCGAACAGAACGATGAGTGGGCGGTCCAGCGCGCCCCGCTGCATGACACTGGAAACCATCGCGCCGTTGAGCGATGATCCGACCGTCAGCCTTCCGGCTATCGCCAGCTGACCTGCCCGGCTCCGGCCGGTGAACCCGGTGCCCCGCCGCCAGCTACACCACGCCACGGGACACGATCGAACGCACGACTTTCAGGGTCTCGAATCTGCTGTTTCGTGCACTGCGCTCGGGAGCCACAACGTGTCGGATGGAAGCACGTCGACGCCGCTCATTTCCAGACGACTACAACCGGCAAACCGTCGATCTGGTCGCATCGAGCGGCCGCTCGATCGCATCGGAGGAGGGAACTTGGCCTGCGCGATTCCGCGCTACGGCGCTGGGTGGAACGACGTGGGCCGGGCTGGAGCTGACCGCGGCGGCGCGGTGCCCCACAACGCAGGCGACGCTGCCGTCGACAGACCACGCAGCGGAGATTGCTTGTTTGCAGCGAGAGACCGAGCGGTTGCGCATGGAGCGCGACATTTTAACAGGTCAATGTGCTGGGCGCCGAGCGTCGACGGCGATGAAGTTACGATGAGAAGGCTCGCCTTGTCGAAGAGACCTTGCAGGCTGGCCAGACGGTCTGCGGCATCGCGCGCTGGCACGGGTGGCTCACAGCCTGTTGTTCACTTGAAGCCGACAAGCGCGCCAGGGTCGGCTGGACGGCGATTCCGTGCCAGCTCTCGTTCCCTTCGAGATCACGCCGGTGGCGGCTCCGATCTCGATCGACGCGCCACAATCGGCCTCTTCCCTGCCTGCGCAGCGTGCAAGAGCTGGAATCATCGAGATCGAGCTTGGCGGCGGCTGTCGCGTCGCGTTGCCCGTGACGGGGACGTTGAGGCGCTGTAGTGAGTTCTTGAGCTGCTGCGGCGACGATGATCCAGATTCCGAGCCGCGTCAGGGTTTGGATCGCCACTAGCCACACCGACATGCGTCCCAGCATGCGAAGTCTGACTCTTACAGTTCAGGAGAATCTAAGCGCGATCCGCACGCTGGCGATCTCAACATCTTCCGGGAACGCCGCGGCGATCTGGTCAAGATCCTCTAGCATGACGCAATAGGCATATCGCGGCAAGTTCATCTGGCCCTCCGCGTCGGCCGGCGCGGTATCGATCTCAGCGGCGGTCTCCTGTAATCCGCGAGCTCGCGACTTCGCGCACGAGACTATGCGGGTCATCGACGAGGCTAAGGATCTCAGTCACTGGCGCACGGCTTGCGACCTCGTAGCGGATGCGCCAGTCAGGATCGTGCCGCAGCAGCGGCACAAGCTGCACAGATAGTCGTCGGGCGATCTCCAGTCTTACCGACGCCTCACGATCGTCGATCATGCGGAGCAACCATTCATTTGGAATGCGCTGTGCCACAACACGGCGGACCTCGGCTTCCTCGTCGTCCACCATTCGGCGGAGCAGCATAGGCTCGATCCGGCTCGCGACGACAAGGCGAACATAGTAATATTCGTCTGAGGCCATGGGTAGCAATTCTTCACCGTCGAACAGGGTCGCGACCCGCTTCCTCAGCTCGGGATGCGGATGCTTCCGCAATTGCAACGCGTAGCGTCTAGGCAGGCGAACCATCGCATTCCATTGCACTTTTTCATTGGGATCATCGATCAGCCGCAGCAGCAGAAAGACATTGGCAGACTTCGCCGCGATTGCCCTTACCTCAGAATGCGGATGGCTGAGATAGCCGTCGGCGAGATCCGGATTCCATTCGAAGAACCTCTCGATGCTGGGGGGACAACGGTCGTTGACGCAGGCGTGCTTGAGTCGACACCCGCCGGTTTCGCTCAGTGGGAGATGCTCGCACGATGCGCAGTCAAGCCGGTTGCCTTCCCAGTCAAGAGCCTCGTCAATATTATCAACCATAGTCCTGCCCACTTAGGTCAGGCACGCGCAGCAACGACTTGGGTCCAAATTTTGTCGCAGGTAGCGAGCTCCAGAAGTTTTCCGAGCGCCAGCCCCGCGCCTGCATCTGAATGGTCTGATCGTAGAAGCCGACCGTCCCGTCGATAGAGCCGCCGACCAGCCCCCGCAGAGTCTTTGAGCCACCGGCTTGGAAGTTCTCAACGATAACGTTGAGACCATCGTCCCTAAAGGACCCAAGCTTCACGCCAAGCTCGACAGGCATATACTGAGCATCCGGGACTCCACCTCGATCGCTAATTGGGCCACCTCGGGCTCGGCGGCATGCTCCGAAATGACCGGCAAGCGGTAGCGCTATGACCAGCATCAGTCGTGTCAAAACGTGCATCCGAGCTTCCGTGACTGTTCAGAGAGCGTTACGAACAGGCTTCATGGGCAGGCGCGGGCCGCCAGACCAGGAGCCGCTTTCCGCGCGGTCCACGATGGCGTCGAGGACAACAACAAAGGCGGAAAGGACGATGATTCCTGCGAACACTCCGGTCGCATCGAGGATACCCTCGGCCTGCGCAGTCAGATGCCCCAATTCTGCGGACGAGCCGGAGATACTCGGCAACCACCGCTCCATGACGGCCATGCCGACGGACACCCGCAGGCCCGACAGAATCCATGTGGTTGCGGACGGCAGGTGCACGTGGCGCAGCAGGGAGGACTTCGATGCGCGCAGCAGGCGTTCATTCGCTAGCACGACCGGACTAACCTCGCGCACGCCCTGAAACGTGTTGAAGAATGCTACGAAAAGAACCAGCGTCGCGCCGAGCGCGACTTTGGAGGTGAGCCCCAATCCGAACCATATGACGAAAATGCGTCCGAGCACAATCCGCGGATCTCATACGAGGACAGCCTGGCTAAAATGGAGCCGGTGAAAACCCGCCGGCTGGGCTTCGATATTGAAGATCGCGCCGTACAGGTCGTTCGGCTCGATGCCAGATCTCCCGAGCTACCTTTGTCTCTGACAAACCAACCCTGTTCGTAGCGAAGAAAGTCGGTTTAAGCAGCTGGCACGTGGGTCTGACAGTTTGTCGGGCAGACCCGGGCGCAGGCGCTGCAGCCGATGCAGGCCCCCTCGTCCTTCATCACCATGACCTTCTTTTCGATCTCATCGTCATCCTCATCGAGATCGATCATCTCGCCGTCCTCGCTCAGGCCCTTCAGCGTCATGACCTCACGGCCGCAAACCTTATAGCAGCGGCCGCAGCCGATGCACTTCTTGGGATCGATAGAAACCAGGTAGTCCGGCCTCCAATTGCGACCATCGCGGGTTCTGCATGACATGGCTTAAGATCCGTTATGTTTTGTCCAGCGCCTGGAGATATTGGCGCTTGCTTTCGAGCTCGCTGAAGGCAGCGTGGGCTTTCTGGGCTACGTTCAGGATCGAGGACCAGTTGACCGGCAGCTCCTCGGAGAGGTCGTGGAGATCCATCTTGGCTTGGGTCGCCTTGGCCGACAGCTTCTTTATTTCCGCTTTGAGGCTTTCAACATCGCTCATGCTCGCCTCAATAATTCGCCACTTCCGGGAACTTACGGATCATCTCGACGCCACTGTTGACGAATTTGTCGCCTTGATCGGCGAGATCATAGAGATGGTCGAAACCAAAGCGATGCACATCGCGCAGCTGCTTGCTCACGACAACCAGCCGGCCGCCGATCAGCACGATCCGACCGAACCCTTCGTGATGCATCTTCAGCATTGGCGAGATCATTACACCGGTCGCCTTCTCGATCGAGAGCGCAACGGCGTCAAAGAACAGCTCCAGCCGCCATGTCGTGTCGGAGTCGGGATTGCCGACGATCGGCAGCGCACGGCGCTTGCGCTTGTCGAGAACGTAGGGTTCGAGCAGCTCGAGATCCTTCTTGCCCTCCCAGGCGCCGTGGGTGTCCTGGGCGCGCCAGATCTTGATGAGCTCTTTTAGAAATGAACTCTCCGCGGCGGCGGCTGGACTGACTTCAGACGGGTCGGCCATCTTTGTTCCTTCAGGCTTCGAAATCCACCGTACGTTCCGGGTTTTTGCTGAGCAGCTTCCGCAGCCAGGGCGGCGGCGAGCCCTTCAGCACGGTTTCGAGTTTGACGCAAAGGTCGTCGATGGGCTCTGGTTGCAGCACCTTCATCGGATGGACCTTGCTCGCGACGACTCGCGCAGCACCCGAGCCGCCGATCGCCGCAACATAGAGGATTGCGCAGTTCCTGATCGCCTCGATCTTCGGCGCGAGCTTATCCTCATTACCGTCTTCCGTGAGGTCACCGTCGAACTGGATCGCCTCAATAAACTGATGCCCGTCCGGGCCGACCTCGTAGATCGCGATGTTCTTGGCCCAGCCGAAGTGCGCATCGACATGCTTCAAGTCCTGAGTGGCGAATGCAACTTTCATCCGTGTTGTTTTCTCTCCTTGCTCAATGCAACTGTGGCGGATCGACCTGCAGGTCACCGCTGGTGGATCGCCAGGTGTCGGGCGTCGGCCCATGGTTGGTTTCGCGGTCGGTGATGATCAGATTGGCGATGTCAAAGATCAGATCTCGCGTGCCGCGATAGCCAACCGTCGTGAGGTGCGCAGCGCCAAGCCGATCGAACAGCGGAAAGCCCACCCGGAAGAACGGAACATTGAGTCGCGAAGCGGCCTGGCGACCATGTGAATGCGACATCAAGAGGTCGCAGTCACGCGACCTGGCAAGCTCTTCAAGATCCTCCAGATCGCCGATCAGGACGTCCTCGCTCCTGACCCGCTGGAGCACCGGTGAGTTCGTCGTCGTCACCGCAGCCGTTACCTGCGCCCCCATCTCGTGGAGGAAGCTGGAGAGATCGAATAACAAGTCCGGCTCGGCGCCGATCGCGAGCTTGCGGGCGCCGATATGGAAATGGGCATCCAGCATGGCGTCTGCCAGCTGTCCACGCTGCCGGCGATATTTCGAGGGCACCGACCGGCCGCTGATCTGGCTCAGGAACGCGATGAATTCGTCGTTTGGAATAAGACCGCAGAGCCGCTCGAACAGACGGAAAGGCGTGCCTGTCTGCGCCTGCATGGTCTCGGCCGCACGGCGCATTTGCGCGCCGATCGCGATCGTCCAGGCCGCCTGCCCCATGGTCGCGATCTCGTCCACCGCAATGCCGCCGATCGTGGTCGGCGTGAATTCGTCGGGGATGTGGCCGTCCAGCGAACCGGCAAGATCCGGCAGGAAGGAGGGCTTGAGCCCAAAATCCTCAATGATCGTGCGAAGCTCGTCGAGGTCGCCGGGCGTGAGGTGGCAACCAGGTAGCACGTTAACGCGGGAGGCATCGCGCGGTCTCGCTGCGTCGACGGGAGCCACAAGCACCTCGATCATCCGCGCCACTGTCTTGCCCCAGCCATCCTGAAAGGCATCCTTGAAATCCGGGGTCGAGACGTAGACAAGGGGGAGCTTTTCGAGCTGCGGATGCTTCTGTCGGATCAACCGGATGAAGGCTTCGACGTCATCGCCGTTGGTCTCGGTGACGCCAGTCGAATTGATGCCGATGATCTCGGGCTCGACGCGATTGTAGATGTTGAGGATCGCCTGTTCGAGGTTCTCGTGGCCGCCGAGCACGGTGGCAACTTCGCTCATGGCAGTGGTCTGCATCGGCACAGGTTCGTTGAAATGGCGCACGAAGAGTGTCAGCCCGAAGGAGGTGCAACCTTGCGGGCCGTGCAAAAGCGGCATGGCGCCGCGCAGGCCCATGAAGGCAAATGAGCCGCCGATCGGCTGGCTCATCTTGAGCGGATTGACCGAACAGGCTTTCTTCGAGGTAGTGACGATCGCCATGTCGTTCCCCTACTCCGCCGCCTGCAGTGCCGGGGGCTGGAGATCGGAACGAATGTCCTTACAAGCAACGCACAGTCCGCTGGAATTGGTGCACGGCTTGGCGGGCTCGTCGAGGTTCGGGCCATGCGCCGCAATCGCGCTTTCACAATTGCTGGCCTCACTTTGATTGGAGAAACTTATCGCATTGACGCCGTTCTTGCTCACGTCCCGAATTGGATCAGCGGTTTGCGCATGCATCTGCGCAACCGTCCTTGCCTGACGCTTCCGGTCGAACTCATCCCATGGCGCGGCTTGGCGGAGCTGATCCCATATCGGATTGTAGAGCGCTTTCTCGATCTCCTCCATGAGCTTGATAATGCCGACATAGCCCATATAGGCGTGGCAGCGCTCCTGGTTGATATCGAGCCATGGCATCGCCGCCTTTAGTGCGACGAATTGCGACTTGCCGCCGGAGAGCATGATGTCGGCTTTTGCGTCCTTGAGCATCTTATAGATCTCGCGAGGGGACATGTCCTCGATCATATGGGCGTGCTGGCCCATTAATTCCTTGATACGTTCCTTGTCCTTCTTGGTGGATTTCTTCACGGACGTGCCGACCATCTCGAGCCCGGCCTCCTGCAAAGCGGCCACCATCGACCAGGATTTCACACCGCCGGTGATGAGAACAACCCTCTTGCCGGCAAAGCGCGGCTTGAAACGTTCAATCGCAGCCCAGGCCTTGGTCTCTTCGCGTGCGATCAGGGCTTGCGTGCGTTCCATCAGCTCAGCCGGCGCGCCACTTTCGATCAGCATGCGCGCGATCTGGCGGAGTGAATCGCTGGTATCCTCAATACCGTAGAAGGAGCCTTCAAAAAACGGGATGCCGTAGCGCTGCCTCATCTTGCGTGCGACGTTGATCATTGCCCTTGAGCAAACCATCATCGCGGCTTTGGCCCGGTGCGAATAAGCGACCTCGCGATACTTGCCGTCCCCCGAGATGCAGGACAGGATCCGGATTCCGAGCTCATCGAGCAGGGGCTTGATCTGCCAAAGCTCGCCGGACAGATTGTATTCACCGATGATGTTGATATCATACGATGTCGTGTAATCCGGCTCTCCGGTACCGATGACGTGCTCCAGCAGTGCTTCGCCAGCAAGCTTGTTACCAAGGTTCTTCGACCCGACAAATCCCGGTGAATTGATGGGAATGACCGGCTTGCCGAATTTGGCGGAGGCCGCCTTGCAGACCATATCGATGTCGTCACCGATCATTGCGGGCACGCATGTCTGGTAGACGAAGATGGCCTGCGGGTTGTATTTCTCTGTGATCTCCTTCACTGCCCTGTACAGCCGCTTCTCGCCGCCGAAGACGATATCGGTCTCGCTCATATCTGTGGTGAAGCTTCTGCGCCACAGATCGGAGCCGGACGAGACCGAACCACGATTGTCCCAGGAATTGCCCTCACAGGCGATTGGACCATGCACAAGATGGGCGACATCGGTGAAGGGCTGCAGCGCGACTTTGGCGCCATCGAAGGCACATCCGCCGGCGGCGCCGCCCGGCTTGAGCTGCTTGGTGCAACCATTCTTACGCTCGACCTTCGACTTGCTCGCGTTCCTGGCGCAGCCCGGTTCGTTAAAGACGTCCTGTATGGTCGTGAGAAGCGAAGTCATGGTGTCTCTCTCGGGGATGTTAACACACCGCAGACCACAAGGATGACCGGCGGAGAACCTGTGATCCCCGCCGCAGCGCCGCTGTTTCTGCGGACGATGAGGCGGGGAGCTCGCCTTAGCGTATGATGTCGAAGCTGTAGTCTGTCTTGCCAACCGAGCTGGTCTTTCGATCGATCTCATCAAAGATCTTGTCGAGAATCTTGACCAGCACATTCATGCTCCCCTGATAGCCCCACACTGGATAACGATGGTGATGATGGCGATCGAAGATGGGAAAGCCGATGCGGATTAGCGGCGTTCCGGTGTCACGCTCGAGATACTTGCCGTAGGTGTTACCGATCAGGAAATCGACCGGCTCTGTGAACAGGAGCGATCGCATGTGCCAGAGATCCTTGCCTGGGAAGGCGCGGCAGTTTTTACCGAAGGGCGAGCTCGCGAACAGCGCCTGCATCTTCAGCTCCCACGCCTTACTCGCGTTCGTCGACAGCACGTGGGTCGGCTCAGCGCCGAGCTCCAGCAGGAATGCGGCCAAACCATAGCAGAGGTCTGGATCGCCGTAGATCGCGAACTTCTTGCCGTGAACATGCGCGCTGGAATCAGCCATTGCGTCTACCAGACGCCCGCGCTCCTGCTCCAGCGCATTTGGAATTGCCTTGTTGGTGATACGCGACAGTGTCATCAGGAAATCGTCCGTGGCGCTGATGCCCAGCGGGTGATTGAAAGCGACGACCTCCTGATCGTGCCCTTTGATGAAGGACAACGTCTTCTCCGTGCAATATTGCTGCATGGAAATGGTTGCCTTGGCGTGGACGGCGTTCGCGGCATCCTTTAATGTAGTGCCCCCATCATACATGCGGAACTCGCCGTCCGTGGGGGTATCGAACACGTCACTGTTATCCGCGAGGATGGTGTAGCCGATGCCCATCAGCTCGAAGATACGCTTTATCTCACGGACATTCCCGACAGTGTAGCCGTCGAAGCCACCGATGAAGTTGATCGTGTTGTTCGCTTTGCGCTCGAGTTTTGGGGCCGTGCCGGCTTTGCCATCCCAGAAATGCTCGAGGATGCCCTTGAGCGTGTTGTCGTAGCCAGTAACGTGGCTGCCGACGAACGCAGGAGTGTGAGCGAATGGTACGTCGTAGTCCGCTGGGACTGAACCTTTTTCCTTTGATGTTTTGATGAAGGCATTGAGATCGTCGCCGATGACTTCCGCCATGCAGGTCGTGGCGACCGCGATCATCTTCGGCTTGTACATGTTATAGCTGTTGGCAAGCCCATCGGTAAGATTGTTAAGCCCGCCGAACACGGCCGCGTCTTCCGTCATGGACGAGGAGACGCACGAGGTCGGCTCCTTGAAGTGCCGTGACAGATGGCTGCGATAATACGCGACGCAGCCCTGTGAGCCGTGGACGAACGGCAGTGTGCGCTCGAACCCGAGGGCGGCGAACACCGCACCCAGCGGCTGGCAAGCCTTCGCCGGATTAACGGTTAGCGCCTCGCGGGCGAAGTTCTTCTCGCGGTACTCGGATGTCTTGGACCATTCTTTGATGCGATCGACGTCGGCGGGATCATGCGGATTCTCAAATAGCGCCTTCTTCTTGGCCAGCATCTGCTGGTATTCGTCTCCCCGGAAAAGCTCAGAGTGGTCGAGTATGTGTTCGGCGTTCTGTGTCATCATGGCACTCTTTGGGTTCTTGCGTTCGTTCTCCTGCCCTTCCCCTCCTCTGCGGAAAGAAACGGCCCGGGGTCGGCCTTCCTATTCCGCTGCCATGAGGCTCGGCTGCGGAGCGTCCTTCCAAGGCGCGGTGGTCTTCCCCCAGATCGGGGAGTTAATCGCCATGTCCATGTCGCGGGCGAAGATCGCGAAGCCGTCATAGCCGTGGTAAGGACCCGAGTAGTCCCAGGAATGCATTTGGCGGAACGGCACGCCCATTTTTTGGAAGACGTATTTTTCCTTGATACCGGAGCCGACCAGGTCTGGCCGGATCTTTTCGACGAAGCGCTCGAATTCGTAGCCGGTGACATCGTCGTAGATCAGCGTGCCATCTTTGACGTAGTGCTGGGCGGTGCGTTGGTAGTCATCGTTATGCCCGAACTCATAGCCCGTGCCGACAACATCCATGCCGAGGTCCTCATAGGCGCCGATGACGTGGCGAGGACGTAAGCCGCCGACGAACAGCATTACCGTCTTTCCTTCAAGCCGCGGCCGGTATTTCGCGGTCACAGCATCGACAAGCGGTTGATATTTCGCGATGACGCGTTCGGCGCCTTGCTTGATCTTGTCATCGAAGAAGCTTGCAATTTTTCGCAGCGACTCCGCGATTTTGGAAGGACCGAAGAAGTTGTACTCGCACCAGGGAATCCCGAATTTTTCCTCCATGTGCCGTGAGATGTAGTTCATCGAGCGATAGCAATGCAGTATGTTGAGCTTTGCCTTCGGCGTCGCCTCCAATTCAGCGAGAGATCCATCCCCGGACCACTGGGCGATTACGCGTAGGCCCATTTCTTCCAGCAGGATTCGTGACGACCATGCGTCGCCGCCGATGTTGTAGTCGCCGATGATCGCAACATCATATGGCGTCGGTTCAAATTTAGGGCTGGTCTCTGGGGCGCTCTTGTCAAAGATCCAATCCCGAACGGCGTCGTTCGCGATGTGATGGCCGAGCGATTGCGACACGCCACGGAAGCCCTCGCACCGCACAGGCACAATGGTTTTGCCGCCATATTCCTTCGACTTTTCTCGGGAGACCGCCTCGATATCGTCACCGATCAAGCCAATCGGACATTCGGACTGAATGGTGATGCCCCTGTTGAGAGGAAATAGCTCCTGGAGCTCATCGATGAGTTTCGTGACCTTTTTATCGCCGCCGAACACGATGTCCTTCTCCTGAAAATCGGAGGTGAACTGCAGTGTCACGAACGTGTCGATGCCGGTCGTCCCGACGTAGTAGTTGCGCCGCGAGCCCCACGAGTACTGACCGCAGCCGACCGGACCGTGGCTGATGTGGATCATGTCCTTGATGGGTCCCCAGACCACGCCCTTGGAGCCCGCATAGGCGCAGCCGCGGATGGTCATCACGCCGGGAATGGACTTGATATTCGACTTGACGCCACAATCCGACTTCCCCGCCTCGTGAACACTGAGATGCTTGGCGCGCCTTTTGGCGGTCTTCTCGGGGTAGACCGTCAACACCTCATCGATTAGCTGCTTGTTGCGCGCCTTGATCTCTGCAACGCTTTGGGTAGGTGCTCGGCTCATACAGGTTTCCTTTTCGATTGTGGTCTCAACAAGAAGCGACGCTTTTGCGGTCGACCGACGGATTTCCGATCCGGCGTTCAGGTAAGCGTGCAATCTGCGTGGGCGGTCCTACCGATCGCAACTTCGCGACGTTCATGCCGCAGCGGTCGTTCACGATCATGTAGCTCATCTCGGCTGAGCGGTTAGGAGCGTCATGTGTGACGCTGTCTATCGATGACCAAGACGCTTCTCGGTGAAGTCATGCCTGCTCTCCAGCGGTTGGTCATATCGGCTTCTTTATTCACTCGCGTGCGATCACGGGGCATGTCCCTGTGCATGGGATGCAAAGGACTAACAGCCGCCTCCTGCGCAGGGGTCTGCAACGAGTGTGCCAGCGCCGGTTGAATAAAAAAAGCAACGTTTATAGAGCTAGATAGCTGCCGGATGCGGATTGTTATAAACCTGACCCTGTCTGCCACCAACAAGCGTAGCCGCAACGCCCTGTCTGAAACAAAACAATCGGATACGCTCTGCACCAGCGGCGTGGCTGGAGTCTGGCCGCGCCGACGTCACTCCAATGCGCAGCCTTGCTTCGTACGCGCCGATCCAACGATCGCAAACACCATCCGTTCGAAGCGGATTTCAGCGCGGTTAGATGTGCCCATCGTGCTCGCGATCCCACCCCCAGCAAGAATCGCATCGAGCGCTCCACCACCTGCTGCAGATGTCTCCACAAGAACTCAGTTGCCCAGCAGCAGTCCTCTCCCATTTCCGCATGGTCTCTCGCTCCGACGTTCTTTTATTTGATACTGCGGAGAGGCGCGCTCGGAGGGGCGAACAGCTGACGCCGTGGAGAGCACGTAAGCTGATCAATTCCCAAGCAGCGCGGTAGCTTAAACTCCGCAAGCGGTCACCCTGGGCTTGCCCGGATTTGAACTTGCCGGCTACGACACAGGGCGCTTCCGCATCAAACAATCTGCAGCTTTTGCGTTCGGCGTAGTTCGACAAAGGGGAACATCGGATTCTGACGCGTCAGACAGTTTGAGCGAATTCACGGAAAGGCCGGCAGCTTCGCAAGTGTCGGCAGTCGAGATAAGGCAGGTCGAATGCGGACCACTGGTCGATTTATCCTTTCTCGTTCCAGGACAGGATCGAAATTCCTTACGCTTACCTCCGTTGCGTGGTGTATCAATCGCCATTGAAACCAGTTTTGCTAACGCGCTCCGCCAGCCTTTTTGCAGAACAGCGCGCCGATGGTCCACTTGAACGGTATTTTTCTTGCCCAGGTAATTTATGGTAAAAAGGGCCAAGACCTCGGACCGAAGTGCTCAGGTGCGGATTTCACGCATTGCAACGTTCGTAAATTGGTGCATCACCACTGTTCCGGCGGTAACAGCGCTTGGGTTCATGGGACTTGCGCTCAAGGACATACCCATCACGGCGCTGTCGAATGCAAATCCTGAGATTATCCAGGTTGCCATTCTGAGCGTTTATATTTCGTGCTGGGCTTACGGGACCAGCATCGACACGAAAATCCAGGGTGGAATCTATGCGGACGACCCACAGGGAGGACGTGTCCGGACCGGATCAATTGCTGCTGTCGCCTTTCTCGCGGTTGTTTCAGTCATTTTGCGTCCTGAATGAGATGGAGGAGAAGTTCACGTTAGAACCGGCCATCGGGCGTGAGGGATCCCGAAAGCCCAGGGGTCGGCGCCGGCGTTCTTCAAGATGATCAGCTTCGGCTTCCGTGACGGACCCTGTTCGTCGATGCCGCGCTTCGCGAGGAATATGAACGGCTCCACTTCGAAAATCGACGCCGCCACAGATCGGTTACTTGCCGCATTGAAGCTCGAGGGAGGGACGAAGAAAGTATCGCCCAATCGCTCATCTTGAACATCACCGAGCACCGGCAGTTCGGGATCGGACTCATCGCTGCCATCGTCGCGCTTTCCGCTTTGATCCGCATGTCCGTTGGACTGGTTGGAATGATTCCACTTGGTACCTTCTGCCAACCATCATCGCCTTCTAGGTTCGGCATCACTACGCCTGGGGCCATCCTGAACCTCGTCTTTGGCTTGACCGCGCTCAGCTAAATTGATTCTCCGTGTCAGTGCCGATTGTCCTCGAAATCCGCATTGGACGCCATGTCACGGGATTCGGTACTTGGGCTGGCGAAGACTCCAGCCGGGATCCCGCTCTAACGATGTCTGCCCTCTGGATGGAAGATGCCCGTCATGCAAGCGGAGATCATCTCCTCCGAATCGATCGCTCTGCCTCGCGCGCCTTTCGCTTCTGTAGGGACGAGTTGGCTGCTGCACTAAGCCGCCGCGTCGGTTCACGACCTAGCGTTAGACCCGTTAATCTTCCCTTTTGAGCTTCTCGCGCTCCTGCTGAAGCGCTTCGGTCTCTCGGGCGACCTCGCGTCCTTCGCCCAGTTGTTCCTGGAAACGCTGGCGGGCCTCGGCGAGAACAGCGGGGGCGAAGGATTCAGTCAACCGAATCTCGATTGCAGATTGGGCACTGCAGGGTGAGTTCATGGGCCCTTTTGCCGCCGTCGGGTTAGGTGTCATGAACCCTCCATTTCGGCAGCTCTTAGGCCCGAATAAACGTGATCCGGCCCCCTTCGCCACGCTTCCGATGTGGCTTTATCTTTATTTCGACGTCCTGATCGAACGCCGCCAGCATGCGCAGCAGCTTCTCCACGGAAACCAACTTGAACTGCCCTTGAAGCAGCTTGGAGATGTTGGGCTGCTTCACGCCGACGAGCTTCGCGGCTTCGGTCTGAGTGATCTCCCGCTCCGCCATCAACCGCTTCAGTGTACAATGAGGGCTGCCTTGAGTTGGTACTCGTCCGCGTTCGGGAGGCGGTTGGCGGGCAACTTCTTCCTCGTGCTCATGATCGGGCTGCGTTTGTTCCGTGTTGATAGCTTCCGCGTCGCGCAGGCGCTGCCATGCGAGGCCAGATCGTCCCATATGCGGATCGGCGGCCAAAAGAGCTGCTGATCGGACCGCGTGAAGGTCAATTTGAACGCTCTACGCGCTCGAGTGCCTTCGGAGTCTTGGCTTAACCTGTTGCGGGTGTGCTCGTCTTGGGGGACGGCATATATCGGCCGGGGACCACATATGTGTGTGCTTAAGAGTATGGACAGTATTCGTGTGCACGCGCCTGCGGAATTCAGCGTAAGACACGCGTCACTTCCATAGAAGAGATTCTGGCCAGTCTGTGAACTCCAACTCGAAGCTACGTAGGCCGGTGGGTTTTGTCGTGAATTTAAGAGTCTTCCCTGAAAGGTCGGCCAATGAACCAGATGCGAATGTGAAAACTGTCGTGCCGGAAGTTGCGACCCCAATGCCTTGCTCGCCTTCCATGCTAGAGAAGTCGGTCGCCTCGGAGAGTTGCCCAAGTGCAACTCCCTCCAGCGCGTGGTGAAATTCCATGGAGGCCAAGTATGTCCCTTTGTCAGCAGCCCACTCGCTGACCGACACTGCTGTGATCCCCGCGTCGGTCAAGAGACCACCTTCGATCCGGCAGCCATATTGAACGGTGAGAATAATCCGCTCATTCCGAACTCCGGCCGGCTCTCGATCGGCGGCAGTGATCGTGCACGCGTACCGCCTTGTTTCCGCAACCGCCCCCATGCCTAGCCCGATCCACTCGAGAGCGGAACATAGTACAAAAGCGAGAGCGGGTCTTATCATTCGACTGCACCTGATCTGAAAAATCGTTCCCTGCTCTGTACAATCTGACGCTACGGGCGATTCAAGCTCCTTCGATCGCTCTGCCGGATCAACGTTACTCAGGTGACTGCGGTGTCGCAGAAGCGAGGCGAGCGGTATCCCCCGGCAGTGCCCTTGGATGGGGCCGGAACGATTTCAATGTCGGTGCGCAGCGGGCAGCACGTCGGTGAACCAAGGCTATGGGCCGAGCTTTTCAGGTCGGCGGCGGCCATGAGAGGCGCGACGGCCCGCGGCGCCGGGGCGCTACATTCCTGACCCAGGCGCAGGCGCTCTGTGAGCGGACGCTATTTAACGCGGAATGCTCCCGCGGCACAGGTCCCAAAATTTTGCTTCACAATCTCAATGTAAAAGGAAACGTGGCCGAGACGAGCCGTTCAAAGGCAGACTGCCGCTCAAGCAGACGCTCTTCGAGCATCTTACGCTGGAGATCATCTAGCTCGCTTTGAAGCCTTCTGCGACAACGCCAAATGTCATTCCGTACGGATCTGATCTCATTCAAGCGATCGTCAATCGAAGCCATCACGGATACCGTATCCAACTTGAACCAGCCATGGACAAGTGCTCAATCACGTCCTTCCTCGCTAAGCCGCCGATAGATCTCAGGACTTGGGCCATCTGCGGACATGATGTCACGACCTCCTCCCAGCGTGTCCTCTTGTATCGGCGTCTTTCAACGCAAGAGCACGAAGTAGCGGTTGCTCCTGCAGAAGTTCAGCTTATTCTGCCCTCACCGCGCAGGATTTCAAAAGCTAGCAGCAGCCCGTGAGTGGGCCGACTAGGTAATCCAACCAACACCCGCCGGATCACGGGGTCACACTCTGGGCAGCCGCGCCTTTCAGACTTGAGCACGGCAATTGCCATGCCAGCGAACCTCAGGTGGAATTGAAACAAGCCATGTTCGGTTCGGAGGCTCGTCCTTTACGAACGAGCCGGGCTTCGCGGCGGCGGCGCGCCAGAGCGGCCCGGATATGAGTCGGAGAGGCTTCAGTCGGCAGGGCTCGGCGAAATCGTGAACGATGCGCACCGCCGGGCGCCTCGGCTCAGTGTCTCGGCCAGCTGCGTAGGTCTTGTTACCGCCGTTCCCGCGTGCGGCCGGCAAGCTGGCAAGCGAACTTCACCACAAGCATCTGCGATCACCTCTAGCCGGGCCTGGCGCCTTGTAGCATCTGTGACACTGAATGTAGTGATCAAACCAAGACATCCGCCTTTGTTTGTTCCTCCGGACCCGTTCTACAACTAAATCAGCAACTTGCATCTCGGACGCAACTGGCATCGCAGTTGCTAATTGTCCAACCACACCGTGAGCGCTGAGCGCGGCCAGCGGTGCAAGACGGATACATCAACTTTGCGGGAGCGTATTGGCCACCCAATCGCTCGATGGAGCACCGATGCGGCCACCGGACAGCTTACTGCTTGCGGCACACTTGTTGTTGTCAGATCGACCTTCACGCCGAACGTTGAGGCGCTAGTCTGATCGACCAACAGAAAGGCCGCGATCTAAGCTCAAAGCGAACTCGCGAATCACATAAGCCCCTCAAGCCCGTGCGTGAACGCCGGCGGCGAGCTCCTCAGAGTCGTACATTTTTGATGCAGCCTCGCTTCAGAGGATCCGCTGCATGCTGCGCCGGACCCTCGAGGAGCGCGTGGCATCGCTTTCGACTGTTTCCTTTTCTAACAATCAGAACTAATGAGGCGGTGTATGAACATGTCGATCCCGGAGCTTCGGGTTGTCGCTGAAGCATCTATTTTAGCTATTGGGCTGCTGATGTCGTCAGGAGCTAACGCCGACGATGATCTGATGAGAAACGCCAAGCAGATCTTCCATCCAATCCCCTCGGTCATTCCTGCGGTAAAAAACAATCCGGTGACGCATGGAAAGGTGGAGCTTGGCAAGATGCTGTTCTTCGATCCGCGGCTATCGGCGAGCGGGGTCATTAGCTGCAATACGTGCCACAATCTCGGCACCGGCGGAGTCGATGCCGGTCCGACCTCCGTTGGTCACGGCTGGAAGGTCGGCCTGCGCCGGGCCCCAACTGTCTACAACGCAGTGTTCAATGCGGCGCAATTTTGGGACGGACGCGCCGCGGACCTCAAGGCGCAGGCCACCGGCCCGGTGCAGGCGAGTGCCGAAATGAATGCGACTCCAGATCATGTGCTCGGTATCTTGAACTCAATGCCCGGCTATGTCTTCTTGTTCAAGAACGCTTTTCCGAACGAAGCGAGGCCGGTCACCTTTGAAAATTTTGCGAAGGCGATCGAGGCTTTTGAAGCGACTCTCATTACACCTGCGGCTCCATTCGATCAGTATCTGGAGGGCAATACACATGCCCTCGATGATCAGCAGAAGTCAGGGTTGGCACTGTTTATGGCGAAGGGATGTTCCTCTTGCCACAATGGTATCAATCTCGGTGGACAGGCCTACTTCCCGTTCGGCGTGATGAAAAAGCCGGACGCAAGCGTGCTTCCGGACGCCGATAAGGGCCGGTTTGCGGTCACCAGGGCGGTCGGCGACGAATATGTCTTCCGCGCGGCGCCATTGCGAAACGTCGCGTTGCGAGCCCCTTACTTTCATTCGGGACAGGTTTGGAGCCTGAAGCAAGCTGTTGCCCTGATGAGTGAAATCCAGCTCGGCACCAAGCTTAGCGATAGAGAGGAAAACGACATTATCTCATTTCTGAATTCGCTGACCGGTCGGCTGCCTAAGATCGAATATCCGATACTGCCGACGCGCACCAACACGACACCAAAGCCTTCAATAGACAGATAGCCTTAGCAGCACCGGCCTCATGCCCTGCCGAACAGCAACAGATGCGCTCCAAGAACCCGGGGTCCCGCAATGACGCCAAAATGAATGATCCCCTGCTGTCACTGATAAGCAGGCACATAAAAAGCCGCCCGGCCGCAATGCGAGGCCGGGCGAAAGTCACGCGGGAGCGACGCTGCTTTCCGCATCGTTCCAGCTTTCGTCGGTAGGGAGGACTACCGGCGATCGACTTACGACGAGGGCACTCGCCGTCAAACAACAAGAAGCGGATATCGCTCTGCACAAGTTAGCGAGCCGCTTGCCTTCCGCTCCTGTCGTAAACTTCAGGACTTGCTCACCACTTGCCAGCTGTCCGGTTGGCACGGGCAGCGCCTTGACGGAGCTGGGATCCATCGCGCAGGCGGTTTGACTGCCGAGCCCTGAAACTCAACCGTCAGTTTGCCGTCACGCGCCAGTATTTTGGCACCGCCGAATACCAGCAAATCTTCCCGAAGACCGCGCGAAGGCGCAAATTAGGTATGAAATTCCGCAAGGGCGGTAAAATAGATTGTTGTGATGGGACGCATCCATGGGATGGATAAATGAAGCGATAGGATCGTGGTTCGCGTCGAGCGCAAGTGACTGGGAATATGTCACCTAATCGGTATGGCCGGCATGCGGTCGTCCGCCGGATTCGAGCTTGTCGCCGCTGTATGCGATCGCCTCCGCCGGGGCAAACCGGCATTCGTAGGCGCTGGAAACTTTGGAAGCTCGCAAGGTTATCGCGAGCTCCCAAAGCGCGTTCATCTTATTCACAGATAGGTTGGCGACACGCTCCGTACGATCATGCCTCGGCCCGCAACTCGCGTGCGGCGGCCACCATATTGACGAGCGCGGGACGCACCTCCTCCCATCTTCGAGTTTTCAGTCCGCAGTCGGGATTGATCCAGAGCTGCCGATCGGAAACCCGCTGCCGCGCCAACACAATCAGCTGCTTGATCTCGGCTGCTGCGGGAATGCGCGGTGAATGAATGTCATAGACGCCCGGCCCGATTTCATTAGGATATTTGTAGCTCTTGAAAGCGTCGAGCAATTCCATTTTGGAGCGCGACGCCTCGATTGAAATGACGTCGGCATCCATTGCTGCGATCGCATCGATGATTTCGTTGAACTCGGAATAGCACATGTGCGTATGGATCTGAGTTCCGTCAGCGACAGCGGAGGAGCAAACACGGAAACTGTCCACTGCCCAATCTAGATAGTCCTTCCACTGCGATTTGCGCAGTGGCAATCCCTCCCGCAACGCAGCCTCGTCGATCTGGATCATGGTCGCTCCAGCCGCCTCAAGGTCGATGACCTCGTCTCGGATCGCGAGAGCGATCTGTCGGCATGTCTCGCTCCGCGGGATGTCGTCACGGACAAACGACCAGTTCAGGATCGTCACCGGTCCGGTCAGCATAGCCTTGACGGGTTTTTTGGTCAGAGACTGCGCATGTCGCCACCATTTAACGGTCATGGGCTTCGGGCGGGAGACATCTCCAAACAGGATAGGAGGACGAACGCACCGCGAGCCATAAGACTGAACCCAGCCGTGCTTGGTGAATGCGAAACCCAACAGCTGCTCGCCAAAGTATTGAACCATGTCATTGCGCTCGAACTCACCGTGTACGAGCACGTCCAGGCCGATATCTTCCTGCCAATGCACGGTATGGGCTGTCTCCGCTTTCAGAAGCTGCTCGTACTGCGTGTCATTCAGCGCTCCCCGCGCATGAGCTGCACGCGCATTGCGGACGTCCGCCGTTTGCGGAAAGGATCCGATGGTTGTGGTTGGAAACATCGGCAATGCGAAGGCGACGCGCTGGACGTCGGCGCGCTGGGTGAACGCACTGCGACGGCGACGCATGCTATCGTCGATCGCGGCCATTCGTCCGGCGACGTTCGCACTGTGGATCTTCGGCGATGTTTCGCGGGTGACGGATGCATCCTCTGAGAGCGTGAGTTCATCGGTCACGTCGGCAGCATGGCCAGCCAGCGCTTTGCCCAATATCGAAAGTTCCTTGATCTTCTGCACTGAGAACGCCAACCACGTCTTCAGATTGGGATCGAGATCGATCTCTAGTTCAATGTCGGTCGGAACATGAAGCAGCGAGCAGGAGGGGGCAATCTGAACACGGTCCCTGCCCAGTTTTTTGACCATAGGAGCAAGTTGGTCGAGTAGCGCCGGCAGATTAGAGCGCCACACGTTGCGACCATCAACGACACCGAGCGAGACCACGAGATCTCTACCTGCTCTGGCGACAATCGCGTCCAACTGGTCAGGTGCACGAACCAGGTCGACATGAACCCCGGCAACGGGCAAGGCCAAGACTGTTTCAAGATTGTCGCCGACACCCCCGAAGTATGTGGCCACCATGATTTTAAGGGCCGGCACGGCCTTAGCGAAATGAGCATAGGCCCGGCGGACAGCGGCCCGAGATGCTTCGTCGACGTCCATCACTAGGCATGGCTCGTCGAGCTGAACCCATTCAGCGCCGCGCGAGGCTAGTTCGCGGAGAACATCGACATAGACGGGGAGGAGTCGATCAAGCAGCGACAGCGGATTGAATGCGGGATTTACGCTTTTGCCGAGCTTCAGGAAAGTGACTGGGCCCACTAGGACGGGCCGCGTCTGATAACCGAGGCTTCTTGCCTCCTCATATTCCTCGATCGGCTTCCGAGAGGCATACTTAAAGATCTGATCCTGGTGAAATTCCGGCACCATGTAGTGGTAGTTCGTATCGAACCACTTCGTCATCTCCTGTGCGGCTACGCCGGGCCCATGCTGAGCGTGACCACCGTCTTGAGCGCCACGCGCCATGGTGAAGTAGGTTTTAAGCGACACAGGACCTTCGTTCCAGCCGTAAACGTCGGGAATGGCGCCAACCATTAGGCTGGTATCGAGCACATGGTCGTAGAGCGAGAAGTCATTCGAAGGAATGACGGTCGCACCGCGGGATTTCTGCCGTGCCCAATTAGCGGCACGAAGTCCACTCCCCGCCTCGAGGAGCTCGGCTTCGCTGGATTTTCCCGCCCAGTAGCTCTCGAGTGCGAATTTGAGTTCGCGTCGTGGGCCGATGCGTGACGTCCCCAGTGTGGCAACGGGAAGCGAAAGGATTGACATAGCTTAGACCCCATGTTGGGGCAAAGGCCATGGCGGACGCAGACAGCGAACATCGCGTGAGCGACAACTGCTTGGCGCACACCGGGACGCCCCGCCCGTGGACGATATCTTGTCGAGGCAGGTCTCCTGGCTCACGGGTCGTCGCTGCTGTCCGGCCTTCCCGAAGCCGCATGGCTTCAGTGACTTCGTTGGACAGCGGCTCGCCGCTTACAGTTGCGGGGGCAGCGCCGGCATTGCACCGGCTTCCCTCTTAGCTCCGGATCAAACGAAATCCGGAGACCGCGACGGCTTGAAATTATGCGCACGAGGATCGATGCGTCAACCTACCGATTCTCGCTGCGACATTGCCCAAGCGATTACGAGCGCACTAGGCGGGTACGACGGTCTTGCTCGCGGCCTGGTGAACACGCCCTGATCCGTGGAGGCTCCGCTTGTGAAATGCATTCGCTCCCTGCTCGCGTAACGGTTGAGCTCCACCACCGGAACGAACCCGGGCCGCTTTCGGTATCTGTGTGATCGCGAGGAGGCGACCTTCCGTCAGCAGCTTTTCGAACCTGCGCGTCAGGAAGGTGCGATCATCCTCGGCCGGCATCCGTTTGGTCACAGCCCACGAGGCTCCCTAAAAATTTCGAAAGCCGGATTGCTCCAGGACCGCACGGATGATCAGGTCGGCTCCTTGGTGTTCGGCGGGCCCGCGACCAGGCACGAGGTCGACCGCTCCGTGAGGTTGGCCAAGATGATCTTCTCGGTGCACTAGGTGTTCACGTGCTGAGCGACTTTTGCGTCGGCTTCGATGCGTCGGTGGCCGCTCGACGCCGGTCTGCCTCGCCTCGACTCGCGGCGAGCGACGATAGGCCTTAACGCGGCCACTGAGCATCGAGGGCCTTGTCCTTGTTCGTGACAAATTCGACGGTGTCCTCCGACAGAGCCCTTTGAGGGGTTCCTCGGAGTCGCTCAGCGCCTTAAGCTCATAACGATGTTAATCGACCTCGATGCGCCCCATGCGGTCGTGGTCTCCTCAAGGTCCCACATCTACAACTTCGTTCGCGAAATCGAGCGATGAGGCCTTTTGGTCGCGGGCTGCCTATCCTGTCTTGGACGGGACACAGGTGTCAGGGACCGGACAGACCACCGCGCATTGCGGCGTGTCGCAATGGCCCTCGCACTCCGTACATTTTTTGGCATCGATAACGTAAATGTCGCGCTTCAGACTGATCGCCGCGTTGGGACACTCGAACTCACATGCGCCACAAACGGTGCATTGCGAAGCGACGATCTTGTAAGCCATGCCTTCCGACTCCTTAGGCGAGCGATGCCATGGGCGATCCCTTTCAAATGCCGTGCCAAACGCAGACGCGCTCAATGTTGGGCAATTTGCCCAATTCGGCTGTCCCGGGTCTGAGACCGTGTTGCATCTGCGACAGCAACAGGTCGCTTCAATTTCAGGCTACGAGCCCTCGGGCCCTCTTGCGAGAGTCAGTCGCGACTTGACGCTGGAAGCGTCCGTCGGTTTGTTTGGCACGTCAGCGCGGGGGCAAGCGAGGCTGACGCTTCCTCAACCGGCGACGGCAAAAACCGCCAACGGACGCAGGTCTACGTTGGATCTCGGCAAACCTCCGGTCACACACCCCGACTGGAGGTTTGTGCAAGCCTCGCTCATGGCTGCAACGCTAGCTGCGCGGAGGACTCGCTGGAGGCTTGCCAAAACGGGCTTGTGGTATAACAAGCTTCGGAGGGAAATGAAGTGGCGGCGGGACGAGCGACACTGGCCTTGCAGACCGAATTGCACTCAGCCTCATGCCTGGTGCCGAGTAGGCATGGCGGTGCTCGTGAGCGTCGCTTGGCCGCACTCAGCCACTCGCAACTATTTTAGACCAGCTGGAGCAGGGTTGAAAGATGACTGTGCAAATTGCTTCAGTGGCATGGCTTTTCCGAACAGATGGCCCTGCGCAAGGTCGAAGCCGAGTTCGGCCACGGCAATTAGGTCAGCCTGGCTCTCCACACCTTCGGCGACGGTGCGCACATTGTACTCTTTGGCTAGATCGACGATATGGCGGCACACCGTTCGCTTGAGGGGCCCATTCGCGCAGCCGCCGACGAACTGACGATCCACTTTCAATTTCATGAACGGGAATTTTGTCCTCCCCATCAGCTGCGGCCAATTGGCACCGACATTGTCGATTGCAAGGCCAATGTTGTGAAAGCGAACCTCACGCGCAACCTCGACCAGGAGATCTAGGTTCTGGATCGCTTCCACGCTCTCGATTTCAATCGTCAAACCGCCGAAAGCGGCGTGCGACGGCATGCGCCGACAGAGATCGCGTACTGCCTGCGGGTCAATCAGGAATGCTGCCGGGAGATTGATGGAGAGATCGATCGAAGTTTGCTGCTCCAGAAGATACTGCCAATCCTTGATCGCGCGGTCGATCACGAACTGCGACAAGTTCCTAAAATGCGGATCGTGAGGTTCCGGGATGAAATAGGCCGGTGGAACAACGCCCCAGGTCGGGTGCCGCATTCGCACATGCGCCTCGGCGCCGCGGCGGCTAAGGGTACACGCGTCAAACTTCGGCTCATACCAGAGCTCAAGCCAGCCAGCGTGTAAGGCTTCTCCGACATGGACCGCGGGACGGGGCGCCGGCTCTCTTGGCAAGAGCATGCCGATCCGATCGCGCAACGTCTCGGCTGCAAACGGCGCCCTGAGCGGCGGCAGCATAGCAAGTCCATATTCACTGCCGACCTGCTGCACTGCCGCCATGATGATCGACTCGCGCGCTCCGAACGCCAGCACTCGGCCTGCAAATTCTTCGCGCACCAGTATCTCGAGCAATCGTCCAGGCTCGATGCGGTCCGAGCCAATGCCGAGCAGGATCAGATCAGGGAACTCCGTGCGGAGTACATGCGGCAACTCATCAGCAGTCCTGCATTCGCTGATAACAAATCCCATATCCTCCAGCACATCCCGTAGAAAGGCGCGCAGATGCCGCTTGCCGACGGCCAGGCATGCCCGCGGCCGCACCTTACGTTGCCCGAAGATTACAGGTTTCCGTCTGACCAGTTCGGCCTGCCCATGTTCCATCGCAACCACTCCCGTTCCGTGACGGTGCCTTAAACGAGGAGCGAAGGTCCAAACAAGCTGTGCTTCCCGATATCTTTCGATTGTTCGAGATAAGCTTAAGATAGTGCATTAGTGTGCAAAATCTTTCGCGATCTTGCTCAGACGATTTTATCGGGCGCACGCGTATGATACCTGTCGCGCTTCGCGCAACTTTGTACGATGTCGTACGCGAGGTGGGAATCTCTCCTTCGGACGGACCGAGCTGACGCTCTATGGCGCTGCGATCATCGTGGCGCACGATTTATTGAATAGAGTAGTTCGTGAGCGACGATCGGCAATCACTCTTACGAACGTTTGATCGACATGACCGGCGTGTGCCGTTTGGTGATTGTTTTCCAATCGAAGGCAGCCCATCATGAGTTCGCAGCTGCTCAAGCCGCAGTCGATTCTGAGAACGGCAATGGCTTGCAATTACCTCAGCTCTGTTGCCTATAGCGAGTGTGGACGTGCTGCTTCCTACCGAGCCAGATAGTTGCTCTCAATTGCGTTTTCTGTATCCTCCTGAGCATGAATTTCCTCTAGAGGGCTCGGTCAGGTGTTCGTGTTGGCGCTGAAGGGCGAGGCACGTCCAGCGCGGGCACGGCTTTGCGCAAGAGCGTGCCAGGAGATGAGAACGCGGTCGCAAAAGCGGTCGAAGAGCTACTTTCCGAATTAGGTGGCCTCGGACCGGAGTTCAGCCTTCGAGGCGCGAAGCAGGCGCCGTTGCGCCTGATTCAGGATCCCGGGCAGGGCTTCATTTTTGTCGTCGAGGAACAAGGCACCGGGCAGATTGTAGGGGTAGCTAGCATCTCGGCCGTACAGGCCGTGAGAGCAGCCGGAGCGTACGGCGTGCTTCAGGAGCTATGGATTTCTCGTGACTTCCGCAGCTCTGACTGCGGTCGGCATCTGCTCGAGGCGGTAGATTCGGAGGCGAAGCGACGCGGCTGGCAGATGATTGAGGTTGCGTTGCCTCCGGATGGCTATCCGGCCCTAGAACGGGTACGCCACTTCTACGAGGAGAGGGGATATCGGGTTGGAGGATTGCGCGCGCGCAAGAGGCTCTGACAGTGGTACGACCTCTGCGCCACACACTTAAAGCGCTCCTGGGCTAGCGTGCTATCGGTAAAGTCCTTCACGCAGTCAATCCTGGGCTTGTTGCTTCTCAAAACGAACGCTTCACGCGTGCGTCGCGGCCCAGCATGATCGAGAACCTTTGACGCTGATGCGGTGCTGACTCCCACCGCGAGCGGTTACCTCTTCGGCCTTCTTGGCGAGAACGTTCAAAAATATCAGCGATCAATCATTCTGCATTGTGGGAAGCGATACCGCGACCCGCCCGACCAAAAGGCGACAGGTCGGCTGCGGCCCGTCGCGGGCGAAGCCCGACCCAGCCTTACGAATCGTTCGTTTGCGCTTCCCATGCAGTGCGATTTACTGGCTCTGGCTTGAGATCACCCACACAAACGCCATCCATTCGTCACCAATTACATTCTCTCGGCAACTGGCCAGCCAGTCGTCTACCAGTCTCATTTCCTGCATCTTGGTGCGGCGGACCGGCGCGTGAAAGGATTCCGCACCACCTTGCCACTCCTGCTGGCGAATTTCGAGGAAGGTGCGCGAGATCAGCCATCACACTGATCCGGTAGAGGATTCCGTAATGAGCAATGTGCCGAGTGCCGCGTCCAATACGACATTCGTGCAGCTCCCCCATGCGCAGGACTGGATGCAAGCGGACCGCTTCGCCGTTTGGCGCCAATACGAAAACGTGGGCCGAGGGAATCATGCGCGACAAAGAGCCGCCCTTTTTTGATCGACCGTCAGTCCGTCAGGACCGCTCGTCGCGAAGAACCAGCTGAATCGTCCGACTTTCCCCACGCCATCACGCATCAGCGGTACATGCCAGATGCTATTGTCGCGCGTCATTGCAACGAACAATACGGTCTCGTCCGAACTGAGCAGGCCATTCGGGCCCGGGCCATTAGAAATCAAGCAATGATCCGGCCGTCAGGGCAAAGTCGAAATACCCGGCCGGTCCGATCGTGCAATCCAGTCTGGCCCTGATCGGTGAAATAGATGTCGCCTTTGGTCGCGATATGCAGGTCGTTGCAGCCTCTGAAGGACTCGGAATTGCGGTGGCCCAGCAACGGTCGGATGGTCCCTCTCTGTGGATCGAGCTCCAGGAGACCGTTGATATAGTCGGACACGAGCACCCGGCCGTCCGGAGCAACCTTCAGACGTTCGGCCAGCCGTCGTATTCGATGATCAAAGACCAGACGCCCTCCGGTGAAATCCGGAAATGCAGCCGAAGGGGATGTCGACGACATAGAGATTCCCGGACTGGTCGAACGACGGTCCCTCGATGAAACAATCTACTGGATATGCCCCGCGGTTCGCGTCTGCCCATTCCGAAGAAACAGCCGGGCGACGAAACTCCGCCGGCATCGACGAGAACACGCTAACCTCCATCAGCTTGGGCGGGTTTTCGAGATGCTCATGATGCGCCTTCGAGCCTGCGACGCGGCTGGCCCTCGTATTTGTAGCCGAACTGCTTGGGCATCGGGCCCTTGTTGCGATCGTTGCGCCCAGTTTGCTCCCAGGCGTGAGCCAGGATTCCGACCGCGCGCGACAAGCAGAAGACCCCCCGCGCGAGCGGAGAGGCGAAGCCCAGTTCGCCGTAAATGACCGCGGTCGCGCCATCGATGTTCATCGGAATGAGCTTGCTCTTGCGCTGTTGCATCACCCGCTCGATCGCGCGAGCGGCCTTGGCATAATCGCCGCCGACACTGCCCTCGTCAGCTGCGGCATCCACCAGCGCCAATAGCGGGGCCGCGCGCGGGTCGACTGGATGAAACCGATGGCCAAAGCCCGGCAGATATTTGCTGCGGGTTGCGGTGAAATGGTCGATTGCAGCGCCAGCGGCCTGCTCGATCTCTCGCCCTTGGCGCCGTCGCAGCACATCCTCGTAGAGTTCGATAGCCTGCTCCCCTGCTCCGCCATGCACGTCATCGAGCGTGTTGATTGCCGAGGCCATTGCGCCATTCAGGGGCAGGCCGCAGCTCACCGCCATTTGGGCAATTGCAATGGAGGGCGCGTGCGGACCGTGGTCAACGGATCCAACCAGCGCAGCTTGCAGCAGCTGCTCCTGTGCTGGCGTCGGCAGATTGCCACGTAACATCAGCCAAATCATGGCGGGAAAAGAAACGCGGCCTATCAAATCTTCAATTGGATAACCCCGATAGGCGATGCGACCTGGCGCGATATCGCAAATGGAGGTTCGCCACCAACTGGCCGCTTGCTGTCTCAGTTCTTCTTCGCTCATTTCCGCTTCCGTCCTTTCAACCTGCCGATTGCCAACCGACGCAAGCCGTCGGATGTCATGATATCGGTCCGTCCGTGGCTGCGCGGACGGGCAGGAAATCAGCCTCTCCTTGCTTTGGCCTCCCGACGGCTCGGCTTGAGACTAGTTGCTCAACCTCCGCATACGAATAGCCGAGCCGCTGCAGCCATCGCTCAGTGTCTGCTCCGAGCGTCGCAGGTGGTGAAGGCACCGAAAACTCCTCATCCAGCCGGAACCCCGGCCGCGTGATTCGTAACGGCTGCGCATCGTCTTGTTCTGGCGCCAAAGTCTCGATGAATCCGCGCTCAACGACCTGTGGCTGCTGCAACACTTGCGAGACCGTCAGCACACGGCCGGCAGGGACACCAGCCAAGTTCATTTGGGCCTCCCATTCCTCAGCGGGCTTGCAACTCAATGCCTTGTTCAACTCCGCGCTCAGCGTAGCGCGGTTCACCTTGCGCATCTCGCGTCCAGCAAAGCGTGGATCCGTCTTCAGGTCCGGTCGGTCGATCAGGTCGCATAGGGCTTGATACTGCTTCTGCTCGTTGGCGGAAATGTTCAGCGGGCCCGTTGCGGTGCGGAACGTGCCGGAGGGAGCCGCGGTAAAGTTCTCGTTGCCGATGGGCTGCGGCTCGATCCCGGCGTTCAGGTGGTTGGAGACGACCCATCCCATCGCCGCAATGGTGGCCTCGAGCAGGGACACGTCGATGAACCGACCCCGTTGCCTATGCCGCTGGTCGACCAGAGCCGCGGCGATAGCAAACGCAGCAGTCAGTCCCGCAATCGTGTCCGAGATCGGAAAGCCCGTGCGCAGGGGAGCCGAGGCTATATCGCCGGTGACGCTCATGGCTCCGGAGAGACCCTGGACGATCTGGTCATAGGCCGGACGGGCGGACCACGGTCCGCTCTGCCCAAAGCCGGAGATCGCGCAGTAGACCAGACGCGGGTTCAGCCTGACAAGCACATCAAAGCCGAGGCCAAGGCGTTCCATCACCTTCGGCCGGAAGTTTTCGAGCACCACGTCGGCTTCCTTGACCAGTCGCAAGAACACCTCGCGGCCCGCTTCCGATTTCAGGTCCAGTGCAATCGATTGCTTGCCGGCGTTCACAGCGACAAACGAGAGTCCCTGCAGGCGCTCCGCTCTTTGCGGATCCGCGCCGAGGCGCCGCGCCAGGTCGCCGCCGTTCGGATTTTCCACCTTAATGACCTCCGCGCCAAGGCGCGCAAGATGGTAACCGCAGAACGGACCCGCCAACACGTTTGACAGGTCGAGAACGCGGATACCGGTTAGCGGCAGAGACATCTGAAGAGCCTTCTTGTAGGTGATCCGATAGCGAGCGCTTAGTACGCAACTTATTTCAGTTGCTGCGCAGCACGTTCCGCGAATCGATTCGTGAAGGTCTTGATCAGGTCGATCTTTGCGGCTGCGATCTTCGGATCAAAGTCGCCTAGGACAGCCAGCGGGATCTTGGCCGCCTCGATGTCCATCTGACCTGTTGGCGAGAACAGCGCTTTCGACGCGTTCATGATCTCGATGTTCACCTCGCGATTGTCGGTCTTGTATGCAGGAGGCATCGCGTCGACGAGTTGTTCCGTCGACGCCGTGTTGATCCAGCGGTGGGTTTTGAGCAAGGCGTTGACGAGGCGCTGGACCGTTTCTGGATTTTTGTCGATGAAAGTCTGCTGCAGGTAGAGACAGGCGGTCGGATAGATTCCGCCAAAGGCCTGTTTTGAGCCTTCGAGTGTGCGCGCGTCGAACAGCGGCGTCGCACTCTTTTTGCGCGCGAGAAGGGTCGCAATCGGGTCGAAATAGACGAGCGCGTCGATATTCCTGGCCTCGAGTGCCACCATACCGGGTGCCCCGCTGCCGACCGCGATAATGTTCACGTCGCGCGGACCCAACCCAGATTTCTTGATGTAGTAGCGCGCCATGGTGTCGGTCGATGACCCCGGCGCCGTGATCCCGAGCTTGAGGCCCTTCAGGTCGGCACCGGACTTGACCTTGTCAGCGAGGCCGCTGCGGATACCGAGCAACACGCCGGGAATGTCATTGAGCAGGAACACGCAGGAAATCTGTTTGCCCTGCGCCTGCATCTGAATGGTGTGATCGTAAAAGCCGACTGTCCCGTCCACCGAACCGCCGACCAGCGCCTGCAAAGCCTTCGAACCACCGGCCTGGAAGTTTTCGACGGTCACCTCAAGGCCCTGGTCCTTAAACGAACCGAGCTTCACACCAAGCTCGAGAGGCATATAGTTGAGGATCTGTGATCCCACTGCGATCTTCAATTTTGTCTTCTCGGGCTCGGCGGCATGCGCTGAAATGAGCGGCAATACAGCTGCCGCGATAACCACCATCAGTCTCGGAAAAGCGTGCATGGGAACCTCCGTGAGAATGGGAGCGCTACGATCAAACTTCGTGGGCAGGTGCCGGCCGCCAGACCAGCAGCCGCTTTTCCACCCGGTCGACGATGGCATCGAGCGCGATGACGAAGGCGGAGAGGACGATGATCCCTGCGAAGACACCGGTGGCATCAAGGACGCCCTCGGCCTGCGCAATCAGGTGCCCCAATCCTGCGGACGAACCGAGATATTCGGCGACCACCGCTCCCATCACGGCCATGCCGACAGATACCCGCAGACTCGACAGGATCCACGTGGTGGCGGACGGCAGGTAGACGTGGCGCAGCAGCGAGGACTTCGATGCACGCAGCAAGCGGGCATTCGCGAGCACGACCGGATTGACCTCGCGGACCCCCTGAAACGTGTTGAAGAATGCGACAAAGAGGACCAGCGTTACCCCGAGCGCGACCTTGGAGGTGAGCCCCAATCCGAACCAGATGACGAAGATGGGTCCTAGCAAGATGCGGGGGATCGCGTTGAACATCTTGATAAAGGGCTGGACCACCTCGGCCGCAAACGGGCTTAAGCCGAGCCAGATACCAAGCGCGGTGCCGATCCCGATCCCAACCAGGAAAGACAGCACCGTCTCCAGCAGTGTTGTCCCAACATCGGTCCAGAAGTCCGATGTTGACATCCACTCGCCTATTCTTGCGACAAGCGTCGATGGTGCCGGAAAGAAGAAAGGATCGATCAGCCCGACCCTCACACCCAGTTCCCAGATCAGGATCACACCGAGGACGATGGCGAACTGCGTGAGAGCAACCTTACCCCTGCGCATAGCTTTTCTCCACTTCGGCGCCGAGCAGCGACCAGATTTCACGATAGAGCGCGACGAATTCATCCGTGGTCTGGAGTGCCAAGACGTCGCGTGGACGGGACAGCGTGATCCTGACATCGCCAACCATGCAGCTGGCAGGACCGGCAGACATCACAACGACGCGGTCCGCCAGCGTGATCGCCTCATCGAGATCATGGGTGATAAAGACGAGGGAGCGCCGGTCCGCCTGCCATAGCTCGAGCAGGATGCGATGCATGAGGCGGCGCGTGTGAACGTCCAGCGCGGAGAAAGGCTCATCCATCAGGACGATCTTCGGCTCCATGATCAGGGTCTGGGCCATGGCAACGCGCTTGCGCTGGCCTCCGGATAATTGATGCGGATAGCGCTCCTCGAACCCCTTCAAGCCGACCTTGGCGAGCCAGGGCCGCGCCTGCTCGCGCGCCTTTGCGATCGAGCTTCCCTGAAACACCAGCCCGAGGCCGACATTGTCCTGGGCTGTTTTCCAGGGCAGCAGCCCTTCCTGTTGCAGCATGTAGCCGGACTGACCGTTCAGGCCCCTAAGCGATTTGCCGAAAATGCGAACCTCGCCGGCGGCCGGCTTCAGCAGTCCGGTGACAGTATTGAGAATGGTCGATTTTCCGCAGCCGGTCGGCCCGACCACTGCAACGAATTCGGTTTCGCCGACCTGGAGGTTCATGCTTTTCACGGCGGTGAAGTCGCCGAAGCGAATCATCACGTCGCGCAGGTCGACGGCAAGTGCCGGCTGCCCTTCCATTGTTTCGCTCCGCAGAACCTGTTCTAAGCCTCAAAACAGGTAAATGGCGCTACATCCGGAGTCAATTGCATTCTGCAACATAGAACCCAGATGAGCATTGAATACTGGACTTTCTATCCATTCTGGATATCTGTTCTGCACGACAGAACACGAGGACTGTATCAATGGCAAAGACTGGGGTTGATGCGGTCGGGCGCGCCCTGGCGATCCTCAAGGCCTTCGGCGCTGAGCGAGCAGCCATGACGCTGACCGAGATTGCCGAGGCGACCGACTTCTACAAGAGCACGGTCCTTCGCCTTGCCGCATCCCTGGAAGCGGACGGATTCCTGGTGCGGGGGACCGACCGGCTATTTCGACCCGGACCGGAGCTATGGCGCCTTGGGGCGCTCTATCAGCGTGGGCTGGACCTCGGTGACCTGATCAGACCCTCGCTCCATCGTCTGGTCGAAGCAACCGGAGAGACCGCATCCTTCTACATCGCGGAGGGCGACGAGCGCATTTGCCTTTATCGCGTTAATTCTCCGCGTTCCGTCCGGCATCACCTCGAAGAAGGACAACGATTGCCGATTGATCGCGGCGCTGCGGGCCGCGTTCTTACCGCTTACCGCGATTTTGCATTCGCTGATGGAAAGAAGATCAGAGATCGTGGCTTCTACGTCTCGATCGGCGAGCGTGATCCTGAGGTTGCGGCCGCAGCGGTGCCCGTAATCGATGTCTATGGCAAATTGCGGGGCGCGCTCTCAGTCTCCGCCATTCGCACTCGCTTTGATGCAGATGCTCGGAAATCTGCCGTTGAAGTGCTGAAGTCCGAGGCTAAAGCGCTGATTGGTTTGCTGCCTGCAACTGAGCGCTGAGCTACATGGCAGCGTTCTGTTTATAACGCACAGCTCGGCGGGTGCCGCAATGGCCTCTCCTGAGCGTAGCGCGCATTTCTCGCATTGTTGAGGCCTGCAGATCATCCTCGATCTCGACGCCACCCATCCCTACAGAAGCCGCTGTCGCGGCGTGCGTGGCGAGGTGGCGTAGATCGCCTCCTGCTGAGAGGATGTGGGTGTTGGAGCCCCCCTCAGACAGGGTATTGAGATGGCCGATTTGAGCCTCTTCGCCGCCGCATGATCGAGGACATGACAGTCCGCAATCTGTCGCCGGCGACGCAGCGATCCTACATCAGCGCGGTTTCGAAGTTCAGCCGCTATTTCGGCCGATCGCCGGAGCGGTTGGAGCTGGAAGACGTCCGGGCCTTCCAGGTGCATCTGGTCTCGACCGACATCTCATGGCCGGCGCTGAGCCAGATCATCGTCTGTGCGCTACGGTTTTTCTACGGCGTCACGCTCGGCGAGGCGCTCATCCCGGAGCGCATTCCCTATGCGCGAGAGCCCCGCAAGCTGCCGGTCGTTCTCAGCGCCGACGAAGTGGTGCAGTTCCTCGAGGCGGTGTGAAGCCTGAAGAGCCGCGCCGCGCTCACCACCGCCTATGCGGCCGGCCCCAGGGCCTCCGAGGTCGCGGGACAGCGGATCGAAGACATCGACAGCACCCGCGGTGTCATCCAGGTGCGCCACGGCAAAGGCGCGAAGGATCGCAACGTGATGCTGTCGTCCCAACTGCTCGGCATCCTGCGCACCTACTGGCGGCTCGCCCGGCCGCGGCTTTATCTGTTCCCTGGGCGTGACGAAGGTCACCCGATTGATCCGACCGAGTTGCATGCCGCCTGCCGCTCGGCGGTCAAGGCTGCGGGCCTGACCAAGCGCGTCACGCTGCACACGCTGTGCCACAGCTTCGCGACGCATCTTCTGGAGAACGGAATCGACATCCGGATCGGCCAGGTTCTGCTCGGGCACAATAATCCGTCGTCGACCGCGCGCTACACGCAGGTCGCCACCCATACGATCCGGGCGACCCAGAGCCCGCTCGACCGCCTGTCGCTGGAGGTGACGCCACCGGCATGACAACGGCTCCGGGATCCGGCTTATGACCCCCCGACGTCCGCCCGCACCGACCGCCATTGACATTGCCGATATCTTGCGCCGGCATGGCGACGCCTATCGTCGTGACCATGCCGGTCATCACGGTCGCGTCGAGCGGCGGGCGATGAGCGCCATTGTTGGGTGCCGAACCGAGGCGCTCGGCGGCCACGTCGAGGCCCGCAATGACTGCGGCATGACGCGGATCGCCTATAATTCCTGCCGGAGCCGGCATTGTCCGAAGTGTCAGGGGCCAGCCCGAGCCGCGTGCCTTGCCGCGCGAGAAGCCGACCTGCTGCCGGTTCCCTACTTCCACGTCGTCTTTACGCTTCCTGCACCGATCGCCGCGATTGCTTTCCAAAACAAGGCGGTCGTCTAGGCCATCCTGTTTAGGGCCGCCGCCGAGGCGATGACCGCCGCTTGCTGCCAATCCGCGCCGGCTCGGCGCGGAGATCGGCGGCGTCGCGGTCCTGCACACCTGGGGACAATCGCTAACGCATCATCCCCACATTCACTGTGTCGTGCCGGGCGGCGGCCCGTCACCTGATGGAACACGCTGGATCGCCAGCCGACCGAACTTCTTCCTGGCCGTCAAACCGCTGTCCCGGCTCTTTCGCTGTCTTTTTCTCAAACGCCTGATCGGGGCCTTCCACGCCGGCGCCTTGCGCTTCTTCGGCGATCTTGCTTCTCTTGCCGAACTCGACTCTTTCGCTGGTCGCATCAAAGCCATGCAGCGCGTCAACTGGGTTGCTTACGCCAAGCGGCCCTTCGGCGGACCCGCACAGGTGCTGGCCTATCTCGGCCGCTACACCCATCGCGTCGCGATCGCCAACAGCCGGCTCGTCGCACCCGACAACGATCATGTTGCCTTCACATGGAAGGATTACCGCCAGGACGGCGCGACAAAGATCATGAAGCTCAAGCCCGACGAGTTCATTCGCCGCTTCCTGCTTCATACGCTGCCCGATGGTTTCCATCGCATCCGCCACTTCGGCTTCATGGCCAACCGCCATCGCGCTGCCAAGCTCGCCCTTTGCCGCGAACTTCTCGATCATGAGACAGCCCAAACGACAGCCAGCCGCCGCCTGTGGATTCGGAAGCTCAAACCTGGGCCGAAGTTCCTGCCTGTCCGGATTGTGGTGGCGTCATGCGCATCATTGAGCGCTTTCGACACAGCTTCAGACGCTCCATCCCTCGAACATCACCGTTCCGATGCGACACATCGTGAGCCAAGTCATGCCGTGCACGACGATCATCATTCGTCATTTCGCTCCCAGCGTCTCGATCATCGCGGACGATGTCGACTCCGTGCTTTCACACTGCGCGACAACAACCGTCCGATGCAGCAAAATGCCTATCGCGATCTCCAGTGAAGCGCGTCTGATCTCAACTCTTCCCCGATGCGCACATCTCGTGTCTCTGCCTCACGCGCCGAGCCAGCAGATCGGGCCTTCCGATCTCGAATGTGCTGCATGCTCTGGTCCTCGTCTTCGGCCAGAACGAACTTCAAACTGGATTAAGCCCGAGGGGCAGGGTCAACACCCACGCCTTCCTCGGCGGTGCAAAATCCATGCACCAGATTCGTGTGGGCGTCGGCGGCGCCACTACAACGATCGCGTGGTTGCCCCCCAGCGCATCCAGTACGAGGGCAACCTATGGCGTGAGGACACCACGCGGCAATCCTCAGCGCGCGGCAATCCTCAGATGGGCTGTGACGGGCGTCTCTTGGAGACTCGTACGACTCTCACGGCTACTCGCCGTTCCCAGCCGGTGGTCGGCCACAGTCGTCTCTTCTGGCGCGATTTGGCGGATTGTTAGCAAAGTTGCGCGACTCTCCGACCGCCTACATCTGTTCGTCGGAGCCGTGGCCTCTCGCGAGATCCCGTGTCCGTTGCATCGTGTGGGAAAAATATTCGTCGCGCTCGCGGCGCACGCGCTCTTGATGCGCTCTGAAATTCGCAACTCGTTTGCTGATGTGCTCTCGCTCGGAGGTGTCCCAGCTCAACCGCGGGGGAGAATCGGGTGGGGAAGCTTTTGCGATTGGCGCGATGGGTGCTATCAGCTTTGGAATAGGCGCTACGCTCCGTGCGCGTTCTACGAGTGCCGCGGATTGTTGAACCAGCGCCTCCAGTTCCTTCTTCCAGTTCATCTTCCATGTTCTCCGACCAGTCATGGGAGCATGCTAATTTGGTGCGGTACGCTCGTCCAGCTACCCCTTTTGGTAGTTGCGAGGCCGCTGCTTGTCCGCAAAATAGTGGCCGATGAGCCATTTGGGCCGATGAAATTCGCGGCTTCCCTGCTAGGAGAACCCACCAACGTAACCTTCGTCACCCAAGTGACGCAACAGGATGGAAGATCAGAACGATGCGACCTGGGTCAAACCCGTCGGCTGTGCCTGGTCTCTGGCATGAAAGCATGATCGCCCAGGCTCGCCATGCTCGAACTCCTCAAGCGACTACGCTGACGCCGAAGCAGCGGAGATTGTGCGTCAATGGGCGAATCGGCGCCGCCCGAATGGTCCGACCAGAACTACTCTACAGTATTGCTCAAATGGGAGATGGGAGTGGCGAGGGGTGTTGTGAAATGGTTTAACGCGACGAAGGGTTTCGGCTTCATTCAGCCGGATGGGGGCGGCCAAGATGTTTTTGTACACATAAGCGCCCTGGAGCGCGCTGGCCTCTCTGACCTGCGGGAAGGGCAGGCAGTCTCTTACGAGCTTAAAGTCGACCCGAGGCGCGGTAAAAGCAGTGCGGAAAATCTGCGTGTCTGATTTCATGTCGTAGGCGTCTGGCCTCAGCCCCCCGCCCAAGTCTGGCGCTTACCTCGGAACGACCCCAGCCTCTTTAAGCACTGGGGTCGTTTCATTTCTCGCCAATTTTCGACGTTTCGCGGGTCCGAATACAAAAGAACGTAGCTAGCGATGCTCGCTAGCGCATCGCCTCTTTGTCCCGTTTGGTAGACGGGTAACAGTCAGTCCGCCCGCTCGTCATAGCGCGATTTGAAGGCGCTCGCGAGCGGCTTATTGGTCGGAAGGTCATCCTCCCCGATCATCCTGGACCGGAGGTGGTGGCGCCGGCGCTGATCAAACCCGATACCGTGCTGCGGCGCGAGTTCAACAGTGTGGACCAACGAAGGGATGGGAAACCTAAGCAAGGACTCTCGCGCGTTCGAGAGGGCTACGATATCAGGCTATTGATGCGCGAGCTCCCTTCGCCGGACGTTGGATCCGGTCAAGGTCGCCAGCCTCGAGGGCTCACAAGCAGGCAATTCGTAGATTGTGGGCAGGCTCCTCAACGCCCTCCATCAGGAGCCTTCGGGGATCTCGGGGAGCACGACGCCGCACCTGCGGCCGCGGTTGTGCATGCGGTCGCCGCGTTCTTTGCTCAGCCACACGCCTGGCTCGTACGCTGAAGCTGCAACCGCGTAGTCGCCCTTCAAGTGCTGGATGATCTCGCCGAGAAATGATACGCAGCGGCGATGATCGTTTACCTTCACATCAATAAGTGTCGGGGCAGGGCTGGATTGAATTTACCTTAATTGGGCGGGGCCATCTTTGGTTGAGTGCTCGTCCGGTCGCCACGCCATTATGGGATCGCTCTCCGCCCTAGAGCCTCTCGTCGTGGAGGTTGGCAATCCTCCTGGCGCAGCGAACCGGCTAGAACTGAAAATCGAATTTTGAGATGCACGAAGGCAATGCCGAACTCACCTATCGGAATTCCAAGGGGATTTTGCTGAGCCGGGACATTTCGGGCGTCCACCACCGATCCGCGCCCCTCGTAGTCTAATTTATGTAACCGCGGAACGCTTCCGTCCATCATTAGGGCTTCGCACGGACCAACATACGGCCCGTTGGCATCGCGCGTTGAAGCCCACTTGAGGATTCAAAGCCGGAGCGGCTGCTAGCATCAATGCTAAAGCTCGATCCGTCCTCCTAATGAACCAGCGCATGCGACGGCACCTTGAAACATCGCGCTTCCGATCGGCATCAAGCGTCGGCGCCTATCTGGGTCTTACGCCTCGACGCAACCACTCTGGCGAAACTGGGCAAGATATCACGATGGGGCGACCGTCTTCTCCCAACCTACCTGTACGAGGCGGCGATCGTCCTGCTTCATCGAACGAAGAAATGGTCCTCTCTTAGGGCTTGGGGCATGAAGCTCGCTAAGCGGATTGGCATGCGAAAGGCAAAGGTCGCCATCGCGCGCAAACTCGCCATCCTTCTTCACTGTATCTGGGTCTACGGCACATCGTTCGACTGGGGCCAGAGGAAGGAAGCCTGATCCGATCTTGTAGAGTTCCTGGTCCGGTCTGCCGGACTGGCGATGTCTCGCTGGGACGGTGTTGTGGCGGCCTCGGTCAATCAGGCGGTGGCGGCTCGTCCGCACTCCGCTGCAAACGTTGAGGCGCCCGACCCCGACATCATCATGAGGCGCTGCGCGACTTGGAAAGGACCATGATCCCAGCGAAGACCTCAACCAGCCCCGGCGATCTAATGCACGTATCAGCCGGCCCGCGCCGTCTCCGCAATCCGGACCAGCTCCGACGGCGCGAGCACTACCACCGTGCCGTGGGCGAGTTCAGAAATGTAAGTTTTGACAACAAACCGCAATTAAAGGGCCGATTGACACCCAGCGCGCGCGTACGCAGGCGAGGCAATCGCGGCTCCCCGGAGATCATGATCCGCGAGCGCCCTGCTAAAGCTGCCGAAGCAGTGCCGGGACATCGTGAGTGAGACCTCCTCCTCGGTGTTGGCAGCTCGGCAATCTGCAGGCCGTCCGAACGCACGAAAGGCATCACGATGCTATTGCACCGTTCGTTTGGCGGGGTTGGCGAAGCGCAGCGCCTGGTGGCGAGCGACGCAGCTCTTCGAGTAAGGTCAGGCCCTCTTTCACGACGCCGGCCGGAACGACAGTCCCACTCAGGACGCCAGTCGAGGACACCGAGTGCCGTTTGTCGTGTGTCAACTATCAACTCTCGCAGTTGATGGAGAGAACGACCCATGCAACCGTAACGATCGGATACCACCGATGCAGGTCGATTAACATCCGGAGAGACGCCCGTGCCATGCGGCGCCACGTCCATGGATGAAAAATGCGTACAAGCAGCGGCTGATCATCGACAAATCAAACGGGCGGATCCTTCGTACAGTGATGTTTAATAATGACGAGTGACGGCACAGAATCTTCGCTCCGCATCTGGCTCGCCGTCATCGTGCTAGGCATCGCCTCGTTTCACATCGTCTTGGCAGAGATAGCACCTATCGGGCTGTTGTCTCAGATTGCTCGCGACCTCGGACGAGATCAGGCAGCGGTCGGGCTCACGGTGGCCCTCTATGCCTGGATCGGTGCTGCCAGCGGTCTGTTGTCACCCGTTCTGCTTCAGAAGTTTCCTCGCAAGCCGCTACTCATCGCCTTGACTCTTATCCTTTCCGCAACAACGTTTGCGGCGACGATGTCTCACACTTTCGAAGGGTTGTTGCTGGCACGCACGGTGGGCGCTGTCGTTCACGGTTTCTATTGGGCCATGGCGGCTGCGGTTGCGTCTAAGATTGCGCCGTCCCGCAGTATGGGTGTTGCGATGGCAATCGTATTCGGCGGGATCTCGATGGCGACCGTTGTTGGCGTGCCGCTCGCGAACTTCGTCGGTCAGGTGAGCGGATGGCGTGCAGCGTTCAGATTAATTGGCGCCATCGGACTGATCACCTCAGCCCTGATGGTGGCAGTTCTTCCGAAAATGCAGGCCGGGACGCCAGCGGGATGGAGAGAGCTTGGATCGGTCTGCCGCAGGCATGACCTGTTGGGGATCTATGCCGTAACGACATTCATGGCGGCGGCGCATTTCGGGGCGTACACATTTATAGAACCATTCCTCAGCGAGATTCCAAACGTTGCCCAAGTCATGATCGGCGCGCTGTTGTTCGGCTTTGGCGGAGCAGGATTCCTGGGGAACATCCTGGCGGGCGTCCTCATCGACCGCTTCATGAAGCCCATCATCACTGCGGGGCTGCTTGCTCTGTGTCTGGCGCTCGTTGGCCTTGGATGGTTTGGTCCCCACTTGGGGACAGGCCGGGTCCTTGTCTTGCTGGTCATCTGGGGCGCTGCCGTCGCGGCGCTGTTCGCGGGACTCCAGACCTGGATCCTGCGCGCCGCCGGTTCGACAGTGATGACTGCTGCCGCGATGCACTCGGCGGTCATCAATTCGGCCATCGGCTTCGGAGCCGTCCTTGGCGCCCAGATGTTGACTGTAGCCGGCCCATCAGGAGTGATGCTGGCAGCTGGTATGGTCGTCATCATCCCTCTGCTGATAGTTCTCCCGCAAGCAGCCCCAGAGGGTGATCTAAAAAAGGGGGCGTTGCTTGATGGATAACGCCGCAGCCGTGCGCAACGCGCGGATCGCCGCGTGCCCTACCACGAATGTCGCACGAAACCTTCCGCTGGTACGCGAGCGTTGGACCAAAATGTTCGTGCAGCCAAGCGGACCGGTCGAAGGGGGTGAAACACCACGCCAGGCCTTGCCCGAGAACTCGTTGAGGAACTCGGCATCGAGGTTTCTGGCGATGTACGCGAACATTTCGGGGCGATTGCGCCGTTGCGGCATTGCGAGGAGCATTCGGTCGAGCGGTCTACCGCACTGCGGAACACTTTTGCATTCTTTCCACACAACAATGTCTCTGTCCTGAGATTACCCGGCATTCTAGCATCATAATTGGCGCTACCCGACAGACGGGCAAGCTCGCCTTCTTCATCCCGTGAGCGTCCTCACGCTGGCGTGTGACGCGCTTCTCGATGATCGGTCCTATCGCGCTCAACCGAAGGCGCTCTTTGCTGGCTCTTCTGAGGCGCTGCCGAGCAGCTGAGCCATCATCGCCTTCCTGCGCGAAATGAGCAAGCTGATGACCTATTTGCGTGCCTTCCTGATTGAGCGCTCACCAGCATCACAATGGCATTCCAAGCAGCGACTTTGATCAATTGCGTCCTTAGACCCACTGGGATCTCAAAGCCATGGTCTAGAACTGGGCTTACTGTCAATGAACGCGCATGATGGTGCCTTAAGACGAGACGCAAGATCGGCGCGGCCTCTAGATCAAGTTTACGCGCTAGACACGTCCGACCAACGGCCGATGATCCAATGCGACGGCCATCCCGAAACGAGTGAAGCGACCTGCCACAATGCGCTCGGAAATGTTGTCATCTGGCGCGGACTCTCCAGACACACCGGATCGAACTCTGCGCCGAAATTGGAGCGGTTGGAAATGTGGGTAAATGAAGTCTCATCGAACAGTTCCACCGCTGCGGCTTTGGAGCGGCTGTTTCCGCGGTCAGCGTGAGTTTCCGGTGCGCCAACCTGTCGAGCAGATTGACTCGCCGCAACTGCAAAATCGGACTAGTGGCACACCCGATAAAAATCCATTAGCGTAAGCTTCCTATGTTTAGCTTGCCTGATTTGCGTGTACTGGAAGTCGCGGCTGTCGTCATCGAAGAGGGCAGCATGAGCGCGGCCGGCCTCAGACTTGGCATCACTCAATCGGCCGTTTCACAAGCGATGAAGCGCGCGGAGGCGCATATTGGCGCGTCCCTCGTCCGTCGCGATCGTCGTCCTCTTGGGCCCACGGAGGCGGGGCAAGCTCTGCTCACCCACATGCGCGAGATAACCCTGCGCGTCGGACGAGCTGTCGAGGAAATGCGGGCCGCCGCAGCGCGTCCCGAACGCGAGGACCTTCGGCTCGGGATGATCGACACGTTCGCGTCCACAGTTGGACCACTGTTGGTCCGCAGCCTCATGGCGGGTTCAATCGCGCTTCGCGTGAGCGCGTATTCGGGGCTGGTACCCGCGCACGCCGAGGCATTGATGCGCAACGAGATCGATGCAGCTGTCACATCGGATCCAATGGAGGGCGTTGACGAAGTTACCCCATTACCCCTATTGCGCGAGCCATTCCTCCTGGTAGCACCGATTGCCTGGGCGGATACTCTTCGCGATCGTCCACTGGACGACCTACTCCTCGAGCACCGACTTATCCGCTACACTGCGCGTTCGCACATGGGAACGCAAATTGAACGTCATCTCCGGCGTCTAAGGATAGAGCATCCGCAGACGATGTCGTTCGACACGTCGGACTCGCTGCTCTCGATGGTCGCCAATGGCATGGGCGTGGCGATTACAACACCCCTGTGCATATTGCAGGCTGCCGTCCATCGACCGGCGCTCGAAGTCATGCCATTGCCGGCGACCGGCCTCTCGCGCACGATCGCGTTGGTGACTAAGCAAGGCGGATTAGACACGTTGGCTGCGCGAATAGCGGATGATATTCGTGTGCTCCTGCGGAACTGGACCTTGCCCCAGATCGCTGCTCAAATTCCCTGGATGGCTCGTTCCGTCGGCAGCATCGTGTTGGATCCGCTCGCTCACGAGGACGCCGCCTGCCGGTGCGTTGCGGGCGGCTCCACCCGGACGCTCGACGAACAGTATATCCCTAATTAATCATACTTATTAGCCTCCATAACATCTCCGATCTCAGCTTTAACTCTCGCCCGTCTTCGGAGAGAGTTGTTTGCGTAGCGTCCGAACCCGGGATCAGAGATGTCAGCGACTCGCACCGAAATAGACAGTCTAGGAACGCGCGAGCTGCCGCTGCGCGCCCTGTACGGCTTGGCCTCCCTGCGTGGGAGCGAGAATTTCGACATCTCACTCCAGAAGCTCGGTGATCAGCCGGCACTTCTTCGGGCACTAGCGCGCATCAAGCGCGCTGCCGCGGCGGCGAACCGTGAGCTCGGAGCCCTCGACGCCAAAGTAGCAGGAGCACTAATCGCGGCTGCGGACGAGGTCATTGCTGGTAAACACGATCGGCAGTTTATCATCGATTTGCTCGAAGGCTCCGGCGGCACATCGATCAACATGAACATGAATGAGGTTCTGGCGAACCGGGCCCTGCAAATTGTCGGTGAAAAGCCCGGCCGGTACGACGTGATCCACCCAAATGATCACGTGAACCTTTGCCAGTCGACGAACGATGTGCTGCCCTCGGCGCTCAAGTTGGCGGCGCACGAAAAGTCCGGCGATCTGGTGGGTGCGCTGGAACAGGTGGCGGCCGCTCTTTCGGAGCGGGCCATTGTATTCGCTGACGTATTGCGCGTCGGCCGCACATGCATGCAGGCCGCCCAGCCGATGACGCTCGGTCAGGCGTTCGGCGGTTACGCATCAGCGATCAAGCGGCTCTCCTTGAAGCTGTCCGTGGCGCGCCAGGAATTGATGGTGCTTCCCCTCGGAGGCACTGCGATTGGCACCGGGCTCGGAGCAGTGCCGGGCTATCGCCGTGCCGTCTATGGACATCTTGCGGCGATCTTGGGCGCCGCGGTACGCCCAGGCGACGACATGTTCGATGCCATGCAGAACGCCGACGCCTTCGCACGCGTGTCGTCGGAAATCCGCATCGCAGCAGAGGTATTGGCGAAAATTGCCTCTGACCTGATCATCCTTTCCTCTGGGCCAAATACGGGGCTTGGCGAGTTGCGGTTGCCCGCTCTCCAGCCCGGTTCTTCGATCATGCCAGGTAAACTCAATCCAGTTCTGCCGATGATGATCCAGCAAGTTGCGTTCGCTATCGTCGGCAACGACGCCGCAGTATCTCTCTCTGCGTTGAGCGGCCAACTCGAAATCAATCACTTCGAGCCAGTCATCGCCTCGCGCCTGTTCGATTCGATCGAGCTTTTGACGCGATCGGCCAGAATATTTGCCGACCACTGCATCTCGGGGATCCGGGCAAATCGGGAACGGTCGCTCAGCAACTTGATGCAATCTTCGGCTCTTGCGACCGTGTTCGTACCGCGCCTGGGTTATGAACAGGTATCGACACTTGTCCTTGCAGCCGCTGAGCAAATGCGGCCCTTCGTCGAAATCGCGATCGACCGCGGACTTCTGAACCGTAGCGCGGTTTTGCAGATGCTGCACGAGAGCACCCGTTATCGCGAGAATGGCGCATGAGCGCGATTCTGCACCTGCCCTTGTACGGGAAGGGCTCACGAGCATGCCGCGAGTCGATGCACAACACCGGAGGATCAACCTACGAAGGTCATACCACAGCCAACTCGCCATCGCCCTGTCTCAACCCGATGCGGCGGATGAGACGATGCGCCGCGATCGAGAGGCCGCTTGTTCATGGGTCAGTGCTCCGGCCTCTCTTCAAGTCGTGCTTATACGGACGCGCCTGGCCGAAGTGCCAGGGGCAGTGATCGGCAAAATCAGCAAACACGTAAGAAATTGTCGATAACGTATTCTAACCATTCGCGTGGGGCCGTCCTGGCCTCCGCCAATCTTCACATCCTGTTCGGCCGGTAGCCCGATCAAGATGTGCAAGTTCTCCGATAGCTGGTTACGGCCTGATTCACCTGATGATACATTCACGAGGCGTGATCGAGTCCCGCAGGTTCGAACACGGGCCCAACATTTTTTCGTTCGTTCGCTGCCGTATTCAAGACGGCACTGAGGCACGCGAAATCCATCCGATGCCGAGAGGCAGCTGCGCGCGTCAGAATCTCATCCGTCGTCTCGACTGGGGCCCAGCTGAAGTTTCCCCACTCCCAGCCGTTGTTTATGTCGTATGCGACATTCGGTTTGAGTATAAGGTAAGGTCAATCAAGATGCTCTGGCTATAGGCCTTGTCGATGACCGTGCCAGTGTTTACCTGGTTTGTAGCAAAAGTTAGCATCACCTTTTGTATTGGCGTCATTGCATTTAGCTGCTTGCCATAGAGTGGCAAAGCGCAAAGGGGTTCGCATTTCCATTCACCAATTCGGAAACGCCGCATGTTACTGGTGTGACAGTCAGTTCTCGATTGAGATCACCCCCGCTTCACGGCCGACCACATTGCCGCTGCCTTGGGCCGTTTCGACTTCCAGCCTTTGGCCGATATCAATGCCGTAAGAGCTGACGCCCTTAATTTGGCCGGTAGGGCGCGCAATCGGGCCGCCAAGCAGTTTGGAGTGGCGATCAGCACGGCGATCGGCTGGATGAAACGGGTCGATGAGACCGGCAGCGTTGCTCGGGGCCAGATGGGTTGGAAAACCATTACCTTTCTGGCGGCCCTGCGCCATGACCGGATCGATGCGCCATGGTTCATCGAGGGACCAATCATGGCGTGAGCTTCCGGATCTATGTGGAGAAGGTTCTCCTGCCGACCCTTCGGCCCGGCGACATCGTCGTCCCGGACAATCTCGGCAGCCACAAAAGCAAAGCCGTACGCCAGCTCATCCGCTTCGCCGGAGCAAAGCTCTTCTTCCTGCCAAAATACTCACCCGACCTGAACCCCATCGAACAAGTCTTTGCCAAACTCAAGCATCTGCTCCGCAAGGCAGCCGCACGAACTGTCGATGCGGTCTGCGCCGCCATCAGCGAACTCCTTTATGCATTTACACCCGAAGAATGCGCCAACTACCTCAAAAACTCAGGCTATCGAAGCTAGTCCCATCACGCTTTAAGGGCGAGCCTCCCAGGAGGCTAGCGCCCAATGCTCTGTGCCTCGATCATATCCGTTCTCAGCTCAACCCGCTATCCCGATCGCTCTTGAGGACCGTGCCGGAGCGCTCGTCTGAGCTCGCCGAACTGGTTGAACATGACGATGAGAGCGATTATTCCGGCGCCAAGCTCTGCGAGCGCTTGACTGGCTAACAGTCCGTTAAAACCCGCTACCAGCGGGAATAACAGTACGGCCGGTATGAAGAGATACCCCTGCCTGGCCAAGGACACAATTGCACTGAGGCGCGCTCTCCCAAATGACTGAAGCATTGCCGTCACGAAACTCTGCACCCCAAACAGTCCAAAGAAGAGATGGAACACGATGCAGGTCGAGACGGCAATTTCGGTGACGTACTCGTTATCGCTAAATAGGCTCACCAAAGGCCTCGCAAAAATCACAACGGCCGCAGAATACAGCACCGAGAATGCGATCGTCACGAAGAGCATGAACTTCGCAGCTCTCAATATATGAGCATAGTCGCGTGCGCCCCAACCGAAACCCAGGATAGCTTGAGCGCCAATACAGAACCCGGTGATAGGCAGTGCGCCGACCATCAAGATACGCACAGCTATTCCAACCGCGGCGATGGAATCGTCGCCGAACGGCGCAGCAGCTCCGTACAAGAGCATAACGGCAAGAGCAGATAAGATACTCGTCATTGTCGCCGGCGCGCCTACCAACGCGAGCTGTCTGATGCGATCTGCTCGCAATGATATGTGAGATATCCTGACGAGAACCGTCCCGCCAAGCTTCGTAAAATACACGATATACAGTCCGACAGCAGAGATCTGAGACACCAGCGTTGCGAGGGCTGCGCCTCGCACGCCAAGGTCAAGTGAAAATATGAAGACGGGATCAAGCACAGCGTTCAGGATAAACGCGGTCATCATCACCCACATGCTAAATCGTGTATAGCCTTCGGCTCTTACAATGAACCCGCTGACGGTATTTAGTAGCATCGGGGTGTACCCCAACAAAACCGTTCCCGCGTAGTCGAGCGCCACGGGCATGATGGTTGGGGTTGCTCCGAGCGTTGCAAATATCCCTGGCAGATTTGGAAGCAGAGTGAGGGTGACTATGATACCGATCGGAGCGGCGAGCGCGAGTGCCGTGCTTGCGCCTCGACTCGCTTCTAGGTACTCACGAGCGCCCAGATGACGAGATATGAACGACGCTGCTCCAACACCGATCCCCTGTCCGGCTGCGGCGAGCAGGACCACGATCGGCAAGGTCATGCTAACAGCTGCGATCGCCTGCGCGCCTAGGGCGCCAACAAAGATCGCATTGACGACCTGCTGCAGCGCATGGATCGATAATCCAACAACAGACGGAATGGCGAGCCGCAGGATAAGACTCAAGAGATTCTGGTCCGATAGATCGACGTGCTGTTTTTTCTTCGGCATCACATTGCGCTTGCTGTCGAGGGCGAATTCTGTATTCGGTCCATTCACGGACGAGTGAACTTTTCCAAGTTCGACGATGGCGTACTCAGCGCAATCCTCTCTGGATCTGCTCTGGCACGCCGTGATCGCCTGGATAGGTTGACGTTTTCAAAGCTGATTTTTGCCTGGGCATACGCCTCCCATCAGTTGTAGCGAATACTGACTGAGGTGTTTGAGGGTAGCCCCCAGGTTCTGCTAGTCATATTGTGCCGTTCCGCCCTTTGGTTGAGCATCGTGCCGGTTGCGTTCACTTCTCGGGATGATGATCGGCGGGGAAACGCGGCCAGACCCTAGAGCCTCAAGTTGGTTTTGGCATCTACCGGATCTTGTAGTAGACGCTCCATCATCTGCATGGCACAAGCAATGAACGTGCTCAGAACCACTGTGGTGGTTCGATGATGTCCTGCAATCTTTACAAGATATCGGGTTCCTCAGCGCGATCGAGACGAACGGCAGGCTGCCGGCCCCGGCCAGCGTGGTGACTGGATTTGCGTCAGTAAATCGCGCCGCGCTGGCCGTCACTCGCGGACACGAACTGAAAATTCGTGTGGCCGCAACCGGCAGCCTGCCAGACCGGTTCGATGAACGTGGCTTGGACAATTTCTGCTTCGATCGAAAGACCGCCCTGACGCCGTCGAGCGGCGGGCTATCTCGTACTGCCTGGCTCAGCCGAAATGGCGGCTCAGCGTGCCGTCCCACAAACACTCGGCATCACATGAAGATATCCCAAGCATTTAAGTTCGAGGCAGCGCACCGACTTCCAAACGTCCCGCAGACACATCGCTGTCATCGGGCGCATGGTCATTCCTATCGCGTCGAGGTCGTGCTGAAAGGGGCAGTCGATCCGCACACCGGATTCGTAATGGATTTCTTCAACATGGAGGAAGCGTTTGGCCTTCTTATAAAGAAGCTCGATCACCATTGCCTCAACGACGTCCCGGGACTGGAAAATCCGACGGCGGAAAATATCGCCATCTGGATCTGGGAGCACGCGAAACCGCGCCTCGCCCAACTCTCGAGCGTGAGGGTGTACGAGACGACGGATAGTTGGGCGGAATATGACGGGCCCGATCGCTGAATTCAGCGCTGATTTGGGACTGTGTCGATGCGGCGCGCCTGTCGTTCTTCGGCTCAGAAGCGGACTTGCTCGATCTGCGATTCGGCTCTTCATCCGCCACGCCCGCGGCCAGATTTCTCGCTCACAGAGGAGCCCTTGGATCCGACCGGAGCGCCCGGTTTGGCTATGAGGACACCCATCACGTGACCGCATTCGAAAAGCTTCCGGCCAAACGATTCGGAATCCCGCGTTGTGCTAACCGCGGAACGATCTGAGGGATTCGTCCTCAGGAGCGAATTCGATGCTGATTGTACCGGCGAGACGACCCGCCATCCCGGACGCTGCGGCTCGGCGACTTGGTGCTGCAGCAGGTCGGCGCTAGCCGCCAATGCGAGGAGCACGGGTGGATGCAAGATCGCGCAAGCCCGCATGTGCGCGAGCGTGCCATAGACATCGCCGTCAATATCCCCCGTTCGAACTTCGACGGGCGAAGCCTCAATTGAAGCTGGCGAGGTGCCGGACTCGAGCGTCCGCGCTGACTGGTCAGGGATGCATCCCTTGGCCGACTGGTTATTTCCACCCAACCAATAGCTGCGGACGTAAACCGGGCGAACAGCTGTCCACAGGAACCGATGCCTCGCCCCGCCGCATCCGATAGAGTGCAGTCAGGCCCGCACCGACCACGGGTTCATCCCGGGAACCTCCAATCCCCAAACCTTAGCCGAAATGGCGGCCGCGCTCGAGTAATCGCCGGACTATCGCGTCTTGGCCGGCTCGTTTCGCGCCCAAAATTGGCGGGGATTGAATTTCTTGGCAACTATCTAAGCCTGCAGCAAATCAGCGGTCTCTTTTCAGACAGCAATTGCAGCGCGGTCAGGAAGTGAATAATTCTCCACCAAGAACCAATTGAAAAATGGGTACGCCACCCATTCGGGGAACATGGATTCTGTCCCTGTCCCGGGCGACGTCAATCTTGCGAGTTATGCTGCCGTGATGTCCGGCAAATCACGTGGCGGTGGCCTGCTCGGTCAGGTAACAACAGCATCCGCCTGTCGGAGCAGAAACGGATCTGCGACGCGCTCTTCGCCGAACACATGACCCCCCCCAAGCTTCGCACCACCGGCTTGAAGCTCCGGACGCGCAAGGGACCGTGAAACCCTCCCAGGCATCCGTCGCTCACCACATCTGCACAATGAAGCGGCGGTATTTGGTCGCGATGTAGTCCTTCACCTCGGGCAAGCAGTAGATCGAGACGAAGCGCAGCAGCCGCGGATCATCCTTCCTGTCCGCCGCCATGAACTGCAGGCACCCAGTGCGATCAAGTTACCGCGGTCGGCGAGCAGCGCCGCTACGCTAGCGGCGCGATCGAGCAACCCGAGTTGATCGTTAGGATCATCGCTTGGCCAGGTGGGCATCGGATGCTCCGATGAAGGCGAGCTCGGCGGCGTTCTGGACGTGATCGGAACTCGCGTCGGCGCGGTGATCCGACGCGATCGCGACATAGAGCGCCGGCAGCACGAAAAGCGTGAACAGCGTGCCGATGGACATGCCCGCGACGACCACGAGCCCGATCGAGAAGCGGCTCGCGGCGCCAGCACCCGTTGCGGTCAACAAAGGTAAGAGGCCCGTGACCATCGCCGCGGTGGTCATCAAGATTGGGCGGAGGCGGACGCGCGCCGCCATCTCGATGGCCGAGCGGGAATCGAGTCTCTCCTTGAGCTGCAGCTGATTGGCGAACTGGACCATCAGAATACCGTGCTTGGATATCAGCCCAGCCAATGTCAACAGTCCGATTTGGGTGTAGATGTTCATCGTCGCCAAGCCAAAGAATAGCGGGATTAAGGCGCCGGCGATTGCCATGGGAACGCTGAACATGATGATGAGGGGATCGCGCAGACTTTCGAACTGCGCCGCGAGCACCAAGAAAATGACGATGAGTGCAAACGCAAAGGTGATGACTAGTTTGTTACCCTCCTGCACATATTGACGGGCGTCCCCGAGGAAGTCGTGGCTGAACTCTGCGGGCAGTTTCATTGCCTCGACGTCGAGGAAGTCCACAGCCTGACCGATCGTGACGCCGGGCATCGGTACGGCTTGGAAGGTCGCGGAGTTGAGCTGGTTGTAGTGGGTGAGTGCGTTCGGATTGGTCGCAGTCTCGATGGAGACCACGGTCGATAGCGGCAGCATCGAGCCCGCCGCTGTCTTGACATAATAGCTCCCAAGTGATTCCGGCGTCAGGCGTTTCTCGCGCGGCACCTGCGGGATCACTTCGTAGGAGCGGCCCTGCAGGTTGAAGCGATTGACGTAGTTTCCGCCAAGGAGGGTCGCGAGCGCGCTACCGACGTTCTGCATGGTGATGCCAAGGTCGCTCGCCTTGGATCGATCGACCTTGATTCGCACCCCCGGCTGGTTGAACACAAGGTCAGAGTCGCTGACCATGAACAGACCGCTCTTGCGCGCGGCATCCTTCAGCTCCGACATCTGCTCGTAGATGTACTGGAAACCGAGCGTCGACTTGATCACCATCTGCACTGGTAAGCCGCCCGAACCGCCCGGAAGCGGCGGCAAGCTAAAGGCAAATGCGTTGATGCCTTCCAGTTTGGACAGCTCGGCCTGGACCAGCGATTTCAGCGCGATCGATGAGCGCTTGCGCTCGGCCCAGGGCTTAAGCAACATCCCGGCCATGCCGCCCTGCGGACCGCTGATGCCGTTGAGCACGAAGCGAAAATCCGTCTCGGGAAACTTCTGGAGTGCCTTGTCGAGCTTGGCGCCGTAATAATCCAGGTAATCAATATTGGCGTATTTCGGCGCTTTTGTCAGTGCGAATACGATGCCCTGATCCTCCTCGGGTGCGAGTTCCTTGGAAGTGTGCATATACAGAAAGGCGACGAGGCCCAGCATGGTCAGCGCAAACAGCCCGGTAATCGGGCGATAGTCGAGCGAGCGGTCGAGCTTGCGGCCGTACCAGCGCGTCATGGCGCTGAACACACGATTCACAAACTTTGCAAACCGCCCCTCTTCAGCGCTCTTCAGGAAGACCGCGCACATCATGGGCGACAGCGTCAACGCGATCACGCCCGACACGATCACCGAACCCGCCAGTGTAAACGCGAATTCGCGGAACAGCGCGCCGGTGAGGCCGCCGAGAAAGCCGATGGGCGCGTACACGGCGGCCAACGTAATCGTCATGGAGAGGACGGGGCCGACGATCTCGCCCGCGCCATTCGTAGCGGCCTGCGCGGGCGACGCACCTTCTTCCATATGGCGATGAACGTTCTCCACCACGATAATTGCGTCATCAACCACAAGACCGATCGCAAGCACCATCGCAAGGAGGGTCAGCAGATTGAATGAGAACCCCAGCGCCAGCATCATACTGCAGACGCCAATAATGGACAGCGGAATGGTGACGACCGGAATGATGACAGACCGCAGGGAGGCCAGGAACAGGAAGATCACCAACACCACGATCGCGACCGCCTCAAGGAGCGTCTTCTCCACCTCGTCTATCGATGATTGGATGAACTTGGTGGAGTCGTAGGCCACTTCCATCTTCAGCGATGGCGGCAGGCTGCGCTTCATTTCTGGAAGCAGTGCCCGAACGCCTCGCGCTATGTTCAGTGGATTACCTTCTGGGCTCGCCTGCACGGCGACGAAGATCGCGTGTTCGCCGTTCATCGCGACGCTGGCGTTTGTGCTCTGCGCCGCAAGCTCGACTGTCGCGATGTCCTCCATGCGCACAAAGCCGCCGTCGTTGGCTTTGACGATCATGCGCTTGAAGTCATCAACACTCCGCAGATCAGTGTTGACCGTGACGTCGGCGAGAGTGAAATAGCCCTTAGTCTGGCCGGCCGCAGCCTGGAAGTTGTTGGCCGCGATTGCAGCCGAAACATCAGCTGGCGACACGCCGTGGCCCGCCATTCTCGCGGGATCGAGCCATAACCGCATCGCAAAACTCTGGCCGCCGAGGATGTCTGCCGCTGCGACGCCGTCTACAGTTGACATAATCGGTTGCACCACGCGCGAGAGATAGTCGGAGATCGCGCTGGCCGTCAGTTCTTCGCTGGAGAAGGCGATATACATGACAGCTGTGGTCTGACCGGCAGATTTGGTGACGACCGGATCGTTCGATTCCTTAGGGATTAAATATTTGACCGAGTTGACCTTGGAGAGCACTTCAGTGAGCGCCTCGTTGGGCTCGAAATTGAGCTTGATATAGACCTGGATCGTCGAGGCACCGAGCACCGAGGAGGACGTAATGTAATCAACGCCTTCGGCCGAAGCGAGCGCTTGCTCAAGGGGCGTGGTGATGAACCCCTGGATCATGTCGGCGGAGGCGCCAGGATAAGAGGTTGTGATATTGACGACCGTGTTGGTCAGCTTAGGATACTGCCGGATTGGCAAAACGGTGGCCGCACCAATGCCGGTCAGCAGGATCAGGAGACTGACGACGATAGACAATATCGGACGTTTGATGAAGAGCTCGGTAAATGCCATCGCGATGCTCGCATTCAAGAGACTGACGGAAATTCGCCAGTAAGCCAGGCTACAGCAACAGTCATCAACGCGGCGACTGTGGCTAGGGGACCTTCTCAGGGTAGAGCCCCATGTTTCTCTTAAGCTAGCAACCGCCCCGGGGGATCCGGCTCGAACCAGTAGAGCTGAGCCTCTGGGCAAAGCCGCAGACAATGTAAAGAGTCAGCTCCGTCGTAGCAGCCGATGTCCAAGATCACTGGGTCCTGCTTCTGGAGGGAGCACACAATGTGCTGATGGACCTCCAACGCGGAAGTGGGCTGACGTATTTCCATTTAACCTCGTCCCACGCCTCAATGGCAGCAATGCCTTGCAGCACACTTATCAACTCAGCTTAGGATTTCGCGCCGCCCCACCCTTCGGACGATCCAGCTTCGACGCTGAAACTACAGACAAGCCGACGGGCAGCTCAACTCTACAGAGGTAAGCCGGGGATATAGAACGGGTTGCATAACCTATACCAACGTTTGTCGACGAGCGACGCCCGCATGAGCCGCGCGAGACTTGTGATGTTGCTCGAGAGCACAGGCGTTTCCCTTCGGTCTTGTGCTTCACGATGAACCGGCCATCTTGGGTCCGCCCGCAAAGTAAGTGAACCCCAGGAAGGCGAAGGTCTCGGCCACCGCTCGCTGCGCGGCTGACGCGGGACGGCCGCGAACCGCGCCCAACTCGATCAACCGGGTTTTGTCCGCATGGAGCGCCGGCCAGTCGCGCCTTGAGGGCCAAGAGCATTTCCTGGGCATCTGCCTTGCTCTCGAAGCCGATGACGAAGTCGTGCGCAAAGCGCACGGTCACAACGCGACCGCGTGCATGGCGACCGCTCCAGTGGTCGACCCAGCGATCGAGGAGGTAATGCAGGAAGATGTTGGAAAGGAGCGGACTGATCCTGCCCTTTGCGGCGTGTGTCCTGCTTCTCGCCGCTCTCACGAACGCTAGCTCGCAGCCGCATCTCGATGAGCTGCAGGATACGAGGATCGGCAATCCTGTGCGCCACCATCCGCAGCAGCCACTCGTGGTCGACCGAATCGAAGACACTGGATATGTCATGATAGCCGGATCCAGGGCATCAAGCTCCATCTGAGGATCCCGCCCCGGCCGGAGGCCGTAGGAGAACCCGAGGAATTCGGGCTCATAGGCGGCGCTCAACACCTCGGCCACCGCGCTTTGGACGATCTTGTCCTCTAGCGGCCGGCACACCGAGAGGCCGCCTACCCCCGTCGGCTTGGGGATGTAGACGCGCCGCACCGGCTGTAGCCGGTAGGGACAGTGTGGACCCGTGCGCAGAGATCGCGGATAGGTCCGTGAGCCCCTCTTCGTACTTTGCCTCCCTTATCGCATCGACCTCCGCGCCGGCCTGCGGGCTTTTGTCGTCGAAACGCCCGAAGCAGAGCGTCTTTCTCGATGTGGTGCAGCAAGGCTGTGAACCGGTTTGGACATATGGTCGGCATGTTCCCCAACGAGGAGGCCATGGTTCGCCTCATTGGAGCGGTCCTGCTCGAACAGAACGACAATGGGCCGTCCAGCGCGCCCGTTACATGACGCTAGAAACCATCGCGCCTTTGAGCGATGATTCGAGCGTCAGCCTTCCGGCCGCCAGCTGACCGGCCCGGCCCTCTTGCCGGCGAACCGGTTGCCCGAGCGCCAGTTACAGCATGCTGAGGAACACGAGTATTTCTGACAGTGCTTTTCGCGCCCTACTGCGGAGCTCACGAAGACGCGATTGCTGGCTCTTGGAGCCTCGACGCAAGAGCGATCGAACAAGCGGAATAAGAAAAGACCCAATCATCGAAGGGTCCTTGGGGTCGGACCACCGCGTCTGGGCTGAACGTTACAGTTCGCCGGGGCTCTGCGGCAGCCACTACAATCTGTGGGGAACCGAGGACGGCTCCTACGCACCGGGCACCCGCACCCGCACCCGCACCCGATAACAAACTTACGCCGCCGACAGTATTTTTACTCCGCTTTGCTTAGCATTTCTGCTCTGGACTACGCGCCTCATCGCCAGGAATGCCCTCACGCACGCTGCGGCACTTGACGAATTTCATTTTCATTCGACGCTGCCGAAGCCAGCATGAGGACGCGTTGCGAGTAATCGCTGCGGCTTGGCCGTAGCGCAGCGCGGAAATTTACGCTAGCTTCCGCTCGCGAGTTTGCAAATGCCTACCCGCATTCGATCTTTCCGAAGACAACGAGCGACCATTCGACCGCTTGCCCCCTCCCATCCTCAGAGCTGGGATAATCCGGACAATGAGGAAATCTGGTTTGAGTTGGCGCGCGCCATCGGACGTCAGATCGCACGGGATGAAAATCATGGCTCGGGGCAGCCGATAGAGGACCGGCATGACGACACCGTCATCGAAGAAAACGGCCGTAATATACGCGCGCTATTCGAGCGACATGCAAAAGGCGAGCTCGATTGACGGTCAGCTGTTACTCTGCCGCAAGGTCGCATTGCGCAACAACCTCGATGTCGTCGGCGAGTTTGTGGATGCCGCAAAATCTGGTCTTACCGAAGGTGCGCGGGACGGCTATCAGCGCTTGCTCAACGGTGTGCGAAGCCGGCAGTTTGACGTAGTCGTCGTTGAGCATTTCGACCGCTTGTCGCGCGATCCCGCAACCATCCAGCGTCTCAAGCAGGTTTTCGAGTTCAACGGCGTTGAGCTGATGGATCAGAAAGGAGTCTACGCGACCGCCACTGACATTAGCATCGCAAGCCTGTACAACACGATTTACAAGCCGCAGCTCGCCGAAAAGGTTCGGCGCGGCCATGACAACGCTGTTGCGAACGGAAGAATTCCGGGCTCATACGCCTATGGTTATCGGCCAAGGCCGGGCGCGCCCGGCGAGCGCGTAATCGATGAGAACGAAGCAAAGATTGTGCTCCGCATCTTCAAAGAATATGCAGCGGGCCGCTCGACCCGAACTATCGCCGCTGACCTCACCCGCGAAGGCGTGCCCTCACCAGGGGCAACTCGTCACAAGAACAAGGCGGGTCGCACCACCTGGAACCATCAGTGCATCACAGGCGGTCGGCATGGTCGCGGCATTATCGGCAACGAACTATACATCGGCGAGATACATTGGAACGTTCGCTCGACAATTCTTAACCCAGAGACGCAGAAGAAACAGAAGCGCCGCAATCCGGCAGAACGCCACATTATCGTCAAAAAGCCAGAGCTGCGGATCGTTCCGCAAGGGCTCTGGGATCTAGCGCAGAAGGTTCGTAGGGTGCGCGCGGTGTCTATGTTCGGACCGACTGGCCAGCCGCGGCGTCGCGCCGTGAGTCCGCGCAACAATGAGCACCCGCTTGCCGGTGTGCTCCGGTGTGGCGTCTGCAATGGCCATATGCGAATCGCTCAATCCTCGCGTAACGGTGCGCCGCGCGCGGCATGCGCGAGCGCGCATCAGCGGGGCACCTGCGAGCACACCCGTAGCTTTGATATGGACGTTCTGCTCGAGGATGCCTCCGAAAAAATCCAGGTGAAATTGCTTTCGCCGAAAGCCATTGAAGAGGCGATGCGTACTTGGAAGGAGGAGCGCAAAAACGATCGGAACAATGGTAGCGAACACAATAAGCTAGAGCGTCGACGCCGCGTATTGACTACCGAGATCGAACGCCTCTCTTATGCCATCGCAAATAGCCGCCGCAAGCCGGACGAATTGCTCAAGCGGATCGATGAGTGCGACCTGGAGCGGGAAAGCGTTGAAGAGCGCTTGCGGCTGCTGGGCGGTGGCGGCGAAAATATAGTTGGCTTCGATCGCCCGAAATTCAGTGACCGATACTCCTCGGAGGTTAGAAGGCTTATCACCGCGCTCAAAACCAATCCGAAGGCGATCGAAACTCGCATTGCCTTCCGCAACTTGATTGAATGCATAGTAGTGCATCCGGTTCGCAAGCGGATGCCCTACGAATATACGCCCTACCTGAACAGCTCCGCGCTTTGCGGAAAGAACCTTTTTCCCGAAAACCGCAGCAAGGAGCGAGAGATCAGCACGTTTGCATACTACGACAATGGCAAGTCAGGGAAATCCGTGTCCTCGTAATAGACGCGGACCTGCATATGGTGGCGGCCGTCGCGGATCTCGCCGTCGAGATGAGCTGTCACGTCGCGAGCCTCTTCGCTTTTCGGTAACCAGCCCGTTTTGCGCAAAAACGGCCGGCTGCGCAAGCGCGGCTAGACCACCGCCGGCCCACGCCCCAGCGTCACCTCGACGATCTCCGGCGGCACGCCGACGCGGAGCGGCATGATGCTGCAACCGAGGCCGCCGGAGATGATGACGTCGCATTTGAGCCGGACATGGCCATAGGCGAGCCGGAGGCCGTGCTGTGGCGGAACCGCCGGCGACCAACCGAGCAGGCGGACCTGGCCGCCATGAGTGTGGCCGGACAGTTGCAGCGCGATGCGGGCGGGCACGCGCGGCGCGATATTGGGCTCATGCGCGAGCAGGATGATCGGCGCGTCGTCGGTGACCTTGGCAAGCGTCGCGTCGAGATCGTCGGCGCCGAAGCGTCCCGTGCTCCGGAAGCGTCGCGCCGGCAGAAAGGCGAGTTGATCGCCAAGGCCGGCGAGCCAGAATGCACGGCCATCCTTGGCGAGCCGCACGACGTCGTTCTCGTAGACGGGAATGCCGGCCGTCTCCAGCGCGCGATGCGCGACCGTCGGCCCGTGTCCAGCCTGCTGGACGATCCTGTCCGCCCAATAGTCATGGTTGCCCATGACGGCATGGACGCCGAGCGGCGCTTTCAGGCCGGCCAGCACCTTGGCCCATTCGCTCGCCGGAATGATGCGCGTGACCTGGTGCAGACCGGCAACATAGTCGCCGAGCAGCACGATGATATCCGCATTCAGCGCATTGGTGCGATCGACGATGGCTTCGATCCGCTCCAGCGACATCCAGGGATCGCAGGCATGGATGTCGGCGATCACGGCGATCTTCAGCGGGAAATCCGCCGGCCATTGCCGCGGGGTTGGATGATAGCGGGTGACGCGAAGCCGCAGCACCGGCTCGACGCCGACGCCATAGGCCGCGGTCGATGCGCCGAGGGCGGACAGTCCGCCGATGGAACGGATGAGGTGACGGCGCGTGATCATGGCAGCCTGATCGTGATGCAGCTTGTTGATGCGACCCTATTGAAGCGGAAATGGGGTGCTTTTGTGCAGACCCTCTGCACGAAATCACCGGAAATTCATGACGGCCCGACCGTCCGTACTTGCGCAGATCAGTCGTCGCTCTCGTCGGTGCCGAACAGGCCGAACTGTGCCGCCGTATCGCGCGATGGCTCGCTGATGCCGAGATGGCGAAAGGCGTGCGAGGTGAGCAGGCGGCCGCGCGGAGTGCGCTGCAGATAGCCGCACTGGATCAGATAGGGCTCGATGATGTCTTCGATCGCATCGCGCGGCTCCGACAGAGCGGCGGCCATCGTCTCGACGCCGACCGGGCCGCCGCCATAGTTCTGCGCGATGGTCGTGAGGTAACGGCGGTCCATCGCGTCGAGGCCGGCGGCATCGACCTCGAGCGCGCTCAGCGCGTGGTCGGCAATCTTGCGATCGATCCTGTCGGCATCGGCCGCCGAAGCAAAATCGCGCACGCGGCGCAGCAGCCGGCCGGCGATACGCGGCGTGCCACGCGCGCGTCGCGCGATCTCGTTGGCGCCATCCGCGCTCATGCCGACGTTGAGCACGCGGGCACCACGGGTGACAATGCTTTCCAGCTCCTCGATGGTGTAGAAATTCAACCGGACCGGAATGCCGAAGCGGTCGCGCAAGGGATTGGTGAGCAGGCCGGCGCGGGTAGTGGCGCCGACGAGGGTGAATTTCGACAGCTCGATCTTCACCGAGCGCGCCGCCGGACCCTCGCCGATGATGAGGTCGAGCTGGAAATCCTCCATCGCGGGATAGAGCACTTCTTCCACCGCCGGGCTCAGGCGATGGATCTCGTCGATGAACAGCACATCGCGCTCTTCGAGATTGGTGAGCAGCGCGGCGAGATCGCCGGCCTTGGCGATCACCGGGCCTGATGTCGCGCGAAAGCCAACGCCGAGTTCCTTGGCCACGATCTGCGCCAGCGTGGTCTTGCCGAGGCCGGGGGGACCGACGAACAGCACGTGATCCAGCGCCTCGCCGCGCTTGCGCGCCGCCTCGATGAAGATGGACAGATTCTTGCGCGCCTGCTGCTGGCCGACGAAGTCGGACAGCGATTGCGGACGCAGCGCAGTGTCGCCGACATCGTCGCTGCGGCGCTCGGGCGTGACCATGCGGTTGGCCTTAGGATCGCTCACTTCGCGAGCTCCTTCAGGCCAAGGCGAATGAGCTGCGCGGTCTCCGCATTCTCACCCGCGCTGCGCGATGCAGATGCAATGGCCGCGGCAGCTTGCGGCTGGCCGTAGCCGAGATTGACCAGCGCGGAGATCGCGTCCGCCACGGGCCGTGGCGCGCGCTGGTCGTCGACGGCGCCGGCGAGGTGCACGACCGCCGGATCGACATTGGCAAAGGCCGGCGCCTTGTCCTTCAACTCGGTGACGATGCGCTCTGCGACTTTGGGGCCGACACCCGGCGTGCGCGCCACCGCAGCCTTGTCGCGCAACGCGATCGCGTTGGCGAGGTCGGACGGCCCAAGCGTGCCGAGCACGGCGAGCGCGACCTTGGCGCCGACGCCCTGCACGGTCTGAAGCAGGCGAAACCATTCGCGCTCCTGATCGCTGCGGAAGCCGAACAGCTTGATCTGATCCTCGCGAACATAGGTCTCGATCGACAGCACGGCGGCCTCGCCCGGCGAGGGCAGATGCTGCAGCGTGCGCGTCGAGCAATGCACCTGATAACCGACCCCGCCGACGTCGAGGATGACGAAATCCTCGCCGTAGGAATCGATCAGGCCCTTGAGCTTGCCGATCATAAGCCTGCCACCTTCAGCCGCAGCGCGGTGCTCTGGCGATGATGGGCATGGGTGATGGCGATGGCGAGCGCGTCGGCGGCGTCCGCGGACGGCGGATCGGCCTTCGGCAGCAAAATCTTGAGCATCATCGCGATCTGCTGCTTGTCGGCGTGGCCGGCGCCGACCACCGTCTTCTTCACCTGGTTCGGCGCGTATTCGGCAACACTGATGCCGAACATCGCAGGCGCGAGCATGGCGACGCCGCGGGCCTGGCCGAGCTTCAGCGTCGCGACGCCGTCCTTATTGACGAAAGTCTGCTCGACCGCGGCTTCCATCGGCTTGTGACTGGACAGGACGGCGGCGAGCCCCTCATGGATCGCGAGCAGCCGGCTCGCCAGCGGCAAATCGTCCGGCGGCTCCACCGAGCCGCAGGCGACGTAGATCAGGCGGTTGCCCTCGGCCTCGATCACGCCCCAGCCGGTGCGGCGCAGGCCAGGGTCGATGCCGATGATGCGAACGGGGCCACGAATCGGGAGCGTCGTCATGAGCCAGTGATAGCGGCTGGCCGCCGTGGGGGAAACAGAAACAGAACGGAAGTAACAGGGGAAGTGCCCCCCTACCCGCCCATCTTCGCCAGCAGCGCGTCCGACACCTCGAAATTGGCGTAGACGTGCTGGACGTCGTCGTGCTCGTTGAGCAGGTCCATCAGCTTGAGCAGCTTCTCGCCCGTCTCGTCGTCGACTGCGACCGTGTTCTGCGGCTTCCAGATCAGCGCGGCCTTGCGCGGCTCGCCGAACTTGGCCTCCAGCGCCTTGGCGACGTCGCGATAGCCTTCGGTCGAGGCGTAGATCTCGTGGCCGCCTTCGCTCGAGATCACGTCGTCGGCGCCGGCCTCGATCGCGGCATCCAGCACCGCATCGTCGGAGGCGATGCTGCGGTCGTATTCGACGATGCCGGTTCGGTCGAACATGAAGGAGACCGAGCCGGTTTCACCGAGATTGCCGCCGGACTTGGTGAAGAAGGAGCGGATGTCGGAAGCCGCGCGGTTGCGATTGTCGGTCAGCGCCTCGACGATGACGGCAACGCCGCCTGGGCCGTAACCCTCGTAGCGGATCTCGTCATAATTCTCGCTGTCGCTGCCGAGCGCCTTCTTGACGGCGCGCTCGATATTGTCCTTCGGCATGTTCTCCTGGCGCGCCGCGGTGATGGCGGCACGCAGGCGCGGGTTCATGTTGGGGTCGGGCGTCCCCAGCTTGGCCGCGACGGTGATTTCCCGTGCCAGCTTGCCGAACAGTTTCGACTTCTGGGCATCCTGCCGCCCCTTGCGGTGCATGATGTTCTTGAATTGGGAATGTCCGGCCATGCGTGATCTTCTCTAGGGACTCGTGCGCCAAGGTGAGCGTGGGAAGCGCGGCCTTATAGGCCGCCACCCCCTTGGAAAGAAAGAGGCTCTACGACTTTAAGGTAACACCGTACGGGCCCGTGCCTAGATGTCAGGCATCGTTAACCCTGATTTCATTCCAGCCTGCGAAAATAGCCTCCGACCGTCCCGCGACAAGAGAGACCTGATGGCATTCGGACTATTTCGGAAGCGTCTGCCGGACATGGCTGCACCTGCGGCTGCCCCGCAGGCTGCGCAGCCGGCGGCCCATTCCGAGCCTGCCGCGGCCGTCGAAAGCGATTCGGCCAAGGAAATCCTGGAACTGCTGGAACTCGAACTGGGCGCCATGATTCGCCAGCTCGAGCGCGCCGCCAATTCGGTGGCCGGCGGCGCCGAGGCGACCGCCACGACACTTGCCGCCATCCGCGACCGCACCGACGCCCTGACCGGCCGGACCAACGCCGCGCAATCGAATGCCTCCACCTTCGCCCATGCCGCCGACAAATTCACCCAGTCGGCGCTGGGCATCGGGGCGCAGGTTCGCGAGGCCGGCAAGCTCGCCGACGAGGCCAGCGCCGCGGCACAGGAAGCCCGCGCCAATGTCGATCGCTTGCGCGAATCCTCGGCCGCCATCGGCAACGTGGTCAATCTGATCGCACAGATCGCGCGGCAGACGACGCTGCTCGCGCTCAACTCGACCATCGAGGCCGCGCGCGCGGGCGCTGCGGGAAGAGGCTTTGCGGTCGTCGCCACCGAGGTCAAGGCACTCGCGGTGCAGACCCAGGGCGCGACGGAGGAAATCACCAAGAAGATCGACGCGCTGCAGCGCGACGCCGCCGGCTCCGCGGATGCGGTGCACCGCATCTCGCAGGCGATTGAGGCCATCCGCCCGGTGTTCGAGACCGTCAACGGCGCGGTCGCCGAACAGAACGCCACCACCAGCGAAGTCTCCGGCAACGCGACCAGCGCGTCGCAGTTCATCATCTCGGTCGGCGACAGCGCAGCCGAGATCGATGCTGCGACCAAGGCGGCCGAGAGCCACGGCGAGAGCGTCGCCAGCGCAGGCAAGGCCGTGACCGCCTTCGCACAGAAACTGAAATCGCGCTGCGCCGTGCTGCTCCGCCAGAGCGAGCACGATGACCGCCGCAAGACCGAGCGGCTGCCCTGCCATCTCAAGCTAAAAACCGCCCGCGGCGTGCTGCCGGTCTACGAGATAGCGATGGACGGCGTGCTGATCGGCGGCGCGGACGCGGGCCGCCTTGCATCGCAAGCCATGGTCGAAGGCACCCTCGAAGGCGTCGGCGCCTGCCGCCTGCGCGTGGTCGAGCAATCCAAGGCCGGTGCCCGCGCGCAATTCGTTAGTCCCAATGACGAGCTCCGCGAGAAGATCGAGGACAGGCTGTGGTCGATCCACGAGGAGAACACGGAGTTTGTCACCCGCGCCATGGAGGCGGGTAACGCGCTGACCGCGATCTTCGAGCAGGCGGTTGCCCGCGGCGAGGTGAAGATCGACGACCTCTTCGACACCGATTATGCCGAAATCGCCGGAACCAATCCGCAGCAGTACCGCACCAGATATCTGGACTGGGCCGACCGCGCGCTGCCGGCGTTCCAGGAAGCCTTTCTGGCGAAGGACCCGCGCATGGCATTCTGCGCCATGGTCGATCGCAACGGCTTCCTGCCGGTGCACAACAGGATCTATTCGCACCCGCAGCGGCCGGGTGATGCCGCCTGGAACACGGCCAACAGCCGCAACCGGCGGATGTTCAACGATCCGGCGGGGTTGGCTGCCGCGCGCAACCTGCGCTCGTATCTGGTGCAGAGCTATGCACGCGACATGGGCAACGGAAATACGGTGATGATGCGCGAGATCGACGTTCCGATCCGCGTGCAAGGCCGGCACTGGGGCGGATTCAGGACGGCCTACAAGCTCTAGTGCGCGCTCAGGCAAGACGCCAAAGCGCGAATCACCTCCTAAGATCGATATTGGAATGGGAATGCCGCGGAGAGCCGGCGAACGGCTCTGACTGGAGGACTCTCAAGACATGTCCGTCGTACAACTTGCAGTACTGGACACTGGCTCCAACCGAACGCTTGCCGAACGGCTGATCGATCAGCTCGCCGACCGCATCGGCGGACTCGGCGTGGAACTCGCTGACATCGCCGGCAACGTCCAGGAAGTCGCAAGCCGCGTCGCGAACCAGTCGGAACGTTTCCACCACCTCCAGGAAACTGCCGAAACGATGGTGTCGGCCAATCACGACATCGCCAATGCGTCACAGGCGGTGCAAACGACCACGTCAGCGGCGGTGGGCGAGATCGCGCAGTCGCGCGGCGCAGTCGATGCCGCGGTGAGCCACATCTCCGAGCTCGTTGCAGCGGTGGAGCGGATCGAGGCGCGCTTGAGCGCCGTCGGCTCCGCGCTGGCACAAGTGGCAAAAGTGTCCGGCTCGATCGAGGCGATCGCAAAGCAGACCAACCTGCTCGCGCTCAACGCCACCATCGAGGCGGCACGCGCCGGCAATGCCGGCCGCGGCTTCGCGGTGGTCGCAAGCGAGGTCAAGAACCTCGCGGAAGCCACCCGCCAGGCCACGCACCAGATCTCCGACACCGTGCGCGATCTCGACGGCCAGATCGAAGGTCTGATCGGCGAGAGCAGCGATGCCTCGCAGCGCGCGAAGACGGCCGGCGAAGGCGCCCAGCGGATCTCCGGCATCATCTCGCGGGTCCAGCAGGGCTTCGCCTCCGTGGAAGCCGAGATCGGCAGCGTCACGCGCGCGGCAACCTCCAATCTCGGACATTGCGACACCGTCATCAGCGAGCTCAACGAGCTCGCCAAGGGCGTCGACCTCTCCTCACGCGATCTCAAGAACGCCGATCAACGCGTGACCAAACTGCTCGACACGTCCGAAGGGCTGATTGCGCTGATCGCCGACAGCGGCGTCGAGACATCGGATGCGCCGCTGATCCGAATTGTCGTCGAGACCGCAAAGCGGATCTCGGACGAGTTCGAAGCCGCCATCGGCCGCGGCGAGATCACGCTCGACCAGTTCATGGACGAGAACTATCGGGAAATCCCCGGCACCGATCCCAAGCAGTACAACACCAACTATGTCGACTTCACAGACCGCGTGCTGCCCCCGATCCAGGACCCGATCCAGAAATCCGATCCCCGCATCGTGTTCTGCGTCGCCTGGGCCAAGGGCGGCTATCTGCCGACGCACAACCCGAACTACCGCCTGCCGCAGGGCAAGGACCCGGTCTGGAATAACGCCAATTGCCGCAACCGCCGCCTGTTCACCGATCGCGCGGTGCAGAAGGCCGCGGCCAACACCAAGCCGTTCCTGCTGCAGACCTATCGCCGCGACATGGGCGGCGGGCAGTTCGTGCTGATGAAGGACCTGTCCTCGCCGATCATGATCCGCGGCAAGCACTGGGGCGCCTTCCGGATGGGCTTTCGGCAGAGCTGAGGGTCGTCGCGACGCGCTTGCGGCGGGCGCATGGCCTCCCTGAATCAAAAACCTCGAAAACAACCCCATGCACAGTAGCCGGGGCGAGTAGAATCAACGGCTTAAGCGCCAGATGAATCCGTCGATCCAGGCGCCTCTGAAGCGCTTGCGCCGTCGGGCAAAACAGGCGTATACTGCTATTATTCCGAAATCTCCACCCCTCCTCCTCTCCCCTCGCGAGAGAAGCCGATTTCCATAGCCCCGCCCCGCTTTCCGTAGACGGCGCTGGCCGCGCGCTGTACGGCCTTCCGGGCCTACGCTTGGGCGGCCCGGTAGCTGTGCTTGGCAATGAACGGACTACTTCTTTTGCTCGGTGGTCGTCGTGGCGGCCGGGGTGCCGTCGCGAGCGTCCCGTCGCTCGTCGCGTCCCGTACGCCTCTCTTGGCGCCGCTCTGTGCGTCCCGTGCGGCGTTCCTGGCGGCGCTCTGTTCGCCCGCTGCGCCGCTCCTGGCGGCGTTCTGTGCCTGACTTCGGCGCGTCCGCTGGCGGCGTGGTAGGCGCGGCGGCTGGCGCAGTGGTTTGAGCAACAGCCTCTGAGGCCGCCAAAATTGAGGACGAAACCACAAGCCCAAACACCCCTGCGTATCCAAGGAAGGTTAGTGCGTTGCGACGACAGACCTGTTTCGGCTCCGAACGTTCATTCATGGTCAGGCTCCCGGTTGCTGCCCCTTAGAGCATGTCACCAGCGTCGGTGGCCTAGTTATTGATCTGGATCAACTTGGTTCGGTGCTTCGAGCCACGTTGGGATTTCGGCCGATGGGATCGACACTCTCGGAAAGTGAGGGATGACAGTCCCTGCACTGACGATCAGTCCGTCGTTGAATTTGGTTCGCGCAAAATCCTTGGCTGCTGCTTCGCTTTCAAACGTGTTGGTTAGCCGCGGATGTCGCCGTCTTGACAGTGTGCCATCCAGCGGCACTTCAAAAGTGACGTACCAAGTGTGTTTCATGCCTAAAGCCGCCCCGTCGGTACGGTGGCCTATCCCCGCCAGACAAAGCAAAGCCGCCACCGGGACGAGGCGATGGCGGCTTCTTCCTGGCTTGCGAAACCGGCCTTTACCGCCTGGCTCCGACACGATTGACGCCACCATTCGCATTGCCGCCGGCGTTATGACGGACTGCGGCGCGCGCCACCGGGCGGGGCCTGAGCACGACGCCTGCCCGAGCAACGCAACCCGCTGGGTAGGCAGTGTATTGGCAATACACGACCGCATTGGCTGGGCCTGGATTGAGCGTGAGACCTGCAAGGCCCAACAGGGCGCTGGCAGCAATCCCGGCAACAGTCGCTGACCTGATCGAAAGATGCTTGCTCGGATGCATGGCGGACCTCTCTCTTGGAACTTGCGCAACTGAGGCTCATCGCCCTTCTCAGGTGCGGCAGAACATAGCGTAGTCGCCGCAGTGGGCGGGTTCGATTGATCTACATCAAGCTCCTGCGCGGAGAGAGCCGCAATCTCGCGAGCGGGGCTTAAGGAATTCATGGAAGGGTTTCTGTCATGCTCCGCTTCATTCTTGCTTCTCTTGCCGCTTTCGTTTTGCTCACCGCCTGCTTGATCCCCGATGATGCCGAGGCTCGGCGCGGCGGAGGTGCCTATCGGGGTGGCGGCGGTTATCGCGGCGGTGCGGTCGCAGTTCGAGGACCGCGAGGCGGCGGCGCTGTTGCGGTGCGCGGCGCAGGCTACCGGGGCTACGGCTACCGGGGCGGCTATCGCGGCTACGGCTATCGGGGCTACGGTGTGGGAGCGGCAGCGGTAGGCGCGGCTGCCGTTGGCACTGCTGCGTACCGCCGCAGTTGCTACGATGCTTACGGAAACTATATTTGCGCCTATTAACCCGTCGACCGCGACTTCCATCGCCTCGCGCTCAAGTCCGCGCCTGATCGAGCGAATAGGCGTGAACGGCGAAGAGCGGGCTTCGGGCTTTAGCCGGGACCGGCTGATAGACGGTGAACGGCTTCGGGCTTCGCATGGCTTGCTCCTGTTGAAGCTCGGGCGAACCCCGAGCTTCAACTTTCAGCCACCGTTAGCGCGTGCAGTAAAACCAAGATTTCGGCTGGAATTCATTGTCCCCGGAATCGTTGCGGTCCGCTGCCGCTGGGTCCAGTCCTGATCGCTCTCCCCGGCCAAGCCGCCGACAGCCGTTTTTCGGCCTATTAAACATTCGGCCGTGCCATTAGGCTCCGGGACCGAGGGGACTAGGATGGCAATGCGGTTTTGCCTGTTCTCACTATCCTGGCGATCCTTTTGCAGGCGGACCTTCGCCGCCCCGCTGGTCGTCGCATTGTTGCTGGCAACACTGGGGCCGGGTCGGGCGGCTGATCCTGAGCCCAAGCGCGTTTTGATGCTGCAATCATTCGGCCTCCGCTTCAAACCGTGGACCGATTTCGCTGAGTTTCTTCGCCCCCAAATGATCAAGCAATCGAAAGTCCCAATCGACTTTCAGGACCACTCGCTGCTAAGCGCCCGTGTGGACGACGACAAGGCGCTCGCACCCTTTATCGGTTACCTCCAAGCATTGTACGGGGCCAAACCTCCCGACCTCATTGTCGCCCTCGGTGCGCCAGCTGCCGAGTTTGTGCAGCGGTATCGCGCTCAGCTTTTCCCCAAGACACCCATGATGTTTACTTCCGTCGAGGCGCGACGGGTCCAATACGACAAGCTGACCGAGTATGACACCGTGGCCGCTGCGGCTCATAATTTTCCTGCCGCCATCGAAACTATTCTGAAGGTGTTGCCCGACACGAAAGTGATCGCCGTCGTGAATGGGGCTTCGCCCAATGAAACATTTTGGCAAGGGGTATTGGAGCGAGAACTCGCACCGTTCAGCGGGCGGGTTGAACTACGATGGTATAACAAGCTGTCATTTGAAGATATCCTGAAAGACGCGGCACATCTTCCACCTCACAGCGCCATCTTCTGGCATCTGATGAGCGTTGATGCGGCGGGTGTTACACATGAGGGCGCTGCCGCATTGCACAGGCTCTCGGCTGCCGCCAATGCTCCCATATTTTCTTATCTTGACGGATTTTTTGATGGCTCGATTGTCGGCGGCTCCATGCATTCGACTGAGAAGGGCATGACTATCGCAGCCGCGGCGGCAATCCGTATTCTAAACGGTGAAAAAGCTGGCGACGTAAAGGTCGCACCCAGCCAATTCGAGCTGCCAAGGTTCGATTGGCGGCAAATGCAGCGGTTCGGGATCAGCGACAGCCACCTGCCGCCCGGCAGCACGGTCTACTTCCGCGAGCCATCGGTGTGGGAACGGTATTTATGGCTGATCGCATCCGTCGTCGCGGTTTTTCTCATACAAGCCGGGCTTATTGCTATCCTGCTACGTGAGCATCGCCGTCGTCAATTCGCCGAAGTACAGTCGCGACAGCGCATGACTGAACTCGCCCACGTTAATCGCTTCGCGACCGCTGGCGAACTGACCGCCTCGATTGCTCACGAGATCAACCAGCCGCTTGGGTCTATTCTGACGAACGCCGAAACCGCAGCCGCGATCCTGCAATCGCAGCGTCCCGATATCGCTGCACTTTCCGATGTCGTTGAACTCAGGGAAATTGTGAACGATATTCTACAGGATGACCGGCGTGCCACCGAGGTCATTCGCAGGATGCGCAGCCTCCTAAAAAAGGCGCCGTTCGAATTGAAGCAACTGGACCTCAATGAGGTTGTGCAAGAGACGGTCAGATTTCTTTTGGCGCTAACCGTCAGCCGAAAATTCGAAATGGTCAACGTGATCACGCCCGATGCGCTACCGATCCTCGGCGACCGCATTCAGCTTCAACAAGTCATTTTGAACCTTGTGCTGAACGGGGTCGAGGCTATGAAGGACACGTCTCACGAAAGCCGCACTATCAGCATCCGGACTGCGCGCGTCGATCAATTCGCCGAGCTATCCGTGTCAGATCGCGGACCCGGCATTCCAGAAGACAAATTGAAACAGGTTTTCGAGCCGTTTTACAGCAGTAAAGCGGAAGGCATGGGCATGGGCTTGTCCATTGCGCGCACCATTATCGAAGCACACAACGGGTTCATATCAGCGAGCAATCGGGAGCATGGCGGTGCCTCGTTCACGATCAGGCTTCCCTTTGTCGCTTGATCCAAAACGGCGCCCGTACGCGGAGACGGACCCCTCACCCGAATGAGCCTGCGTCTACCAGCGTCGCTGCCCTCTCCCACAAGGGGAGAGGGCACAACAATGAGTCGCGGCAATTGATCGCGCCGTCGATCGACTTCCACAATCGCACGACTTTCGTCATCGCATGATTTTGCGCATTCGCACGATCATCTGTGGCCATCAATGACGCTTGTGAGCAAAATGCGTCAGAAAATGACGATTATCATATCAATTAGCCCAAAATTACTGCAGTGATCGCCGCACAAATTCGTGAACGTCATGGCCTGACGCGCTCACTGCGCAAAAATGCATTGCCGGACATGTCGACGCTTCATCGTTTCGCATCGATATGATTATTGTGCGCGCAAATTCGCTGACTAGATCGCCGCAAGCGATCGAGCGAGCAAGGGGATGCATATGGCAACTGTTCTCACCATCAACGGCGAAACGAAATCGTTCGACGCGCCACCTGACATGCCGCTGCTGTGGGTGCTGCGCGACGTCCTTGGGATGACCGGCACCAAGTTCGGCTGCGGCATTGCGCAGTGTGGCGCCTGCACCGTGCACGTCGACGGCAAGGCAGTCCGCTCCTGCGTCTTGCCGGTCAGCGCGGTCGCGAACCGCGCCATCACCACGATCGAGCATGTCGGCAGCACGCCAGCGGGCGCAAAGGTGCAGAAGGCCTGGCTCGATGCCGAAGTGATCCAGTGCGGCTACTGCCAGTCCGGCCAGATCATGTCGGCCGCGGCACTGCTGGCGGCAACGCCCAGCCCTGACGATTCCGACATCGACGCCGCGATGGCCGGCAACATCTGCCGCTGCGGCACCTATGTGCGCATCCGCGAGGCCATCAAGCAAGCCGCCTCCGGCCGTCAGTCGTGAGGTCCGCCATGATCACCGACAAGACTCTTCCTGACGTCTCCCGCCGTGCGGTTCTGACCGGCGGTCTCGCCACCGGCTTCCTGCTCGCCTTCCATCTGCCGCTCCGCGCCGCCGTCAACGAGCCGGAGCAGCCGAAGGACACGACCGACGGCAAATTCGCGCCGAACGCCTTCATCCGGGTCGAAGACACCGGCCGCACCGTGCTCCTGATGCCGCAAGTCGAGATGGGCCAGGGGGTCTATACCTCGATTGCGATGATCCTGGCCGAAGAGCTCGACGCGGATTGGGCAAAGGTTGCGGTGCTGCACGCGCCGCCCAACGACAAGCTCTACGCCAATCCGGCGTTCGGCCTGCAGGCCACGGGTGGTTCGACCTCGATCCGCGCCTGGTGGAATCCGTTGCGCGCCGCCGGCGCCAGCGCGAAGGCGATGCTGGTGCAGGCCGCAGCGGCGCAATGGCAGGTCGAGCCGGCAAGCTGCACGACATCGAAAGGCGAGGTCGTGCATGCCGCAAGCGGCCGCAAGCTCGGCTATGGCGAACTGGCACTGGCCGCACAGGGCCAAACGCCGCCGAAGGACGTCCGGGTGAAGGACCCCAAGGACTTCGTCATCATCGGCCAGCCGCTGAAGCGGCTCGACACGCCGGACAAGGTCAATGGCAAGGTCGTCTACGGCATCGACGCGATCCTGCCCGGCATGAAGATCGCCGCGATCGCCAATTGCCCGGTCTTTGGCGGCAAGGTCGGCAAGGTCGACGACAGCGCGGCGGTCAAAATTGCGGGCGTACGCAAGGTCGTGGTGCTCGAGGATGCGGTCGCGGTGATCGGCGATCACATGTGGGCCGCAAAGAAGGGCCTCGATGCGCTCAAGATCGAGTGGAACGAGGGACCGAACGCGAAGCTCAGCACGAAGGACGTCTGGCAGCATCTGCGCGCCGCCAGCGAGAAGGACGGCGTGGTCGCGAAATCGGTCGGCGACATCGCCAAGGGGCTCGCCAGCGGCGACAGGTTCGAGGCAAGCTTCGAACTGCCGTTCCTTGCGCATGCCTCGATGGAGCCGATCAACGCCACCGTTCACGTCAGGCCGGATGCCTGCGAGATCTGGACCGGCACGCAGATCATGACGCGCGTGCAGTCGGAGGCGGCGAAGGCTGCGGGCCTCCCGGTCGACAAGGTGATTGTCAACCAGCATCTGCTCGGTGGCGGCTTCGGCCGCAAGCTCGAGCCGGATATGGTGGTGGCCGCCGTGAAGATCGCAAAGCAGGTCGACTATCCCGTCAAGGTGATATGGACCCGTGAGGAGGACATCCAGCACGACGTCTACCGTCCGGTCTATCGCGACCAGGTCACGGCGTCGCTGGTCGACGGCAAGGTCGCGGCCTGGAAGTACAAGGTCGCCGGTTCCGCCGTGCTGGCGCGCTGGCTGCCGCCGGCGTTCCAGAAGGGTATCGACATCGACGCGGTCGATGCCGCCGTGGATGCACCCTACGACTTCACCAACTTCCATGTCGAATATGTCCGCGCCGAACCGCCGGCGGTGCCCACCGGCTTCTGGCGCGGCGTCGGTCCGAACAACAACGTGTTTGCGGTCGAATGCGCGATGGACGAGCTCGCGCGCAAGGCCGGCAAGGATCCGGTCGAATTCCGCCGCTCGATGCTGACGAAGAATCCGCGCATGCTCGCGGTGCTCAATCTTGCCGCCGAGAAATCCGGCTGGGGCCAACCGCTGCCACCGCGCGTCGGCCGCGGCGTCTGCGTCCAACCGTCGTTTGCAAGCTTCCTCGCCACCGTGGTGGAAGCGGAGATCGACGATATCGGCGAGATCGCGCTCCGCCGCATCGTCTCGGTGGTCGACACCGGTATCGCGGTCAACCCCGACACGGTGAAGGCGCAGATCGAGGGAGGCCTGGTGTTCGGCCTCACCGCCGCGCTCTATGGCGAGATCACCATCGAGAAGGGCCGCGTGCAGCAGTCGAACTTCCACGACTACCGCATGATGCGCATCAATGAGACACCGAAGATCGAGGTCTTCGTCGTCAGGAGCGGCGAGGCGCCCGGCGGCATCGGTGAGGCCGGTGTCAATGCCGGACCGCCGGCGCTGCGCAACGCTATCTACGCGGCAACCGGCGTTGCGCTGCGGCGCCTGCCAATCGATCGGAAACTGCTGGCTGCGGGGAAAAAGGCATGAGCGGCAAGATGCGTATCCTCACAAGCCTGGTCGTGATCGCCATCGTGCTGGCGGGACTCGGCCTCTGGTTCATCCGCGGCCCCGGCCCGCTCGACTTTGCCGGCGGCACCAAGGTGGCGCTGGCGGATTACCGCGCGGGCAAGCCGGCCGGCGTGCCGGCCAAGCTCGAGAAGGCTGGCATGGTCGAACGCGGCGAATATCTGACGAAGGCGGCCGACTGCATGGTCTGCCACACCAAGCCCGGCGGGACGGACTATTCCGGCGGGCTCGGCTTCAAGCTGCCGTTCGGCACGCTCTATTCCACCAACATCACGCCGGACAAGGACACCGGCATCGGCAATTACAGCGACCAGGATTTTCTCAACGCGGTCCAGCGCGGCAAGCGCCACGACGGCGCCCGGCTCTATCCGGCGATGCCGTACACGTCGTACACCTACATGACCGACGAGGACGTGCTGGCGGTGAAGGCTTATCTGTTCAGCCTGCCTGCGGTGCGTGCGAAGTCGCCGGAGAACACGCTGTCGTTCCCGTTCAACCAGCGCTGGGCGATGATGTTCTGGTCGGCCGTGTTCAATCCGGACACGCGCTTTGCGCCTGATACGTCGAAGAGCCCGGAGTGGAATCGCGGCGCCTATCTCGTGGAGGCGCTGGCGCATTGCGGCGAATGCCATACGCCGCGCAATCTCGGCTTTGCGCTGGACAACCGCAAGAAATTTGCAGGCGCGATCACGGCGGGGTGGCGCGCCTTCAACATCTCCTCCGACAAGGCCACCGGCCTCGGCAATTGGAGCGACGAGGACCTGGTCTCCTATCTGTCGCTCGGCCATGCGCCGGGCCACGGCTCGGCGTCGGGTCCGATGGGCGAAGCGGTCGACCACAGCTTTAGCCAGTTCGCGCCTGAGGACATAAGCAGCATCGTCGCTTATCTGCGCAGCGTGCCGCCGCAGCCCTCGCCCGACTTGCCCGCAATCACCGCGCCCGTCGCACCCGCCTCGCACAAGGACGGCGTCACGGCGGATGCGCGCGGCAAAATGGTGTTCGCCAGCGCCTGCGCCAGTTGCCATGGCTGGAGCGGCGAAAGCCCGGTCTCGCCGATGGCGACGCTGACCGGCACCTGGGCCGTCAACGACCCCGCCGCCACCAACGTCGCGCAAATCGTGCTGTCAGGCACCAAGCGCGACACGCCGGACGGCGCGCTGTCGATGCCGGCGTTCGGCAACGCCTATAGCGACGACGAGATCGCGGCGGTGGCGAACTACGTGACAGCGCGGTTCGGCGCGAAGGGCTCGAAGCTGACGGCGAAGGATGTTGCGGAGTTGCGGGAGCAGACGGCGGAGTAATTCTCGCGCCGACTGACGCTGCACCCTCTCCCCTTGCAGGAGAGGGTGGCTTCGCGAAGCGAAGCCGGGTAAGGGGTTGTCTCCACGCATCCAACTCGCATTTGAATTCGCGGAAGCGACCCCTCATCCGGCGCTTCGCGCCACCTTCTCCCACAAGGGGAGAAGGTGCAGCGGGATCTGCCGCTGCAATTCAGCTCAGCCAGAATTTCGGCGTCGTCGGCTCCAGCCTGCCGCCGGCGCGCACCGGCGCAATACGGAGCGCAAGCCCCGTCTCGTCATCCGTCTCGACCGCAACGCCGCTGAGCGTCGCAGCGCCCGCTGCCGGCTCGAAGCGGCCTGAGGGGATCCCGGAGGTGAACCTGCGCAACGGCTCCTCCTTCTGCATGCCTATGATGGAATCGTAGTCGCCGGTCATGCCGGCATCGGTCATGTAGGCGGTGCCGCCCGACAGGATCTGGTGGTCGGCGGTCGGCACATGGGTGTGGGTGCCGACGACCAGGCTGGCGCGGCCGTCGCAGAAGAAGCCGATGCCCTGCTTCTCGCTGGTCGCCTCGCAATGGAAGTCGACGACGATGGCGTCCGCGGCAATGCCGAGCGGGCAGGCGCCGAGCTCGCGCTCGAGGGCCGCGAAGGGATCGTCGAACGGGGTCATGAAGACGCGGCCCAAAGCGTTGACGACGAGCGCGTGCTTGCCGTTCTTGGTCTCGACCAACGCGGCGCCACGGCCGGGCGTCCCGCGCGGATAGTTCGCCGGCCGCACCAGGCGCTCCGCGCGCTCGATGAACACCAGGGCTTCGCGCTGGTCCCAGGAGTGATTGCCGAGCGTCACCGCGTCGGCGCCGGCGTCGAGAAACTCCTGATAGATCGCTTCCGTGATGCCGAAGCCGCCGGCGGAATTCTCGCCGTTGACGACGACGAAATCGAGCGACCAGTCTTTGACCATGCCGGGCAGATATTCGGCGATGGCATTGCGCCCGGCACGGCCGACGACATCACCCACGAAGAGAATGCGCAACTTCAGAACTCCGGAAATCGAATACGTCCGATTCCGTTAGCACATAATCCAGCGCCACGTCGTGGGCTAGTGCCGGAACCGCCTTGATCTCCTGCGCTGCAAAAGCGAGCCCGATGCCGACGATGGTCTTGGTTTTTCGCAGATGCGCGAAGGTGTGGTCGTAGTGCCCCGCGCCATAGCCGATGCGATGGCCGAGACGATCGAAGGCAGCGAGCGGCGTCAGCATGATGTCGGGAATGACTTCAGCGGCCCCAGGCGACGGCTCGGGAATGCCGAGCGGGCCGAGCATCAGGCGATCGTTCGGATGGAAGATGCGGAAGATCAGCGCCTGGCCGCGCGCAGTGACGCAAGGCAGCGCAAGCCTGGCGCCCTGCTCGGCGAGCTTCTTCAGCAGCGGTATCGGATCGATCTCGCTGCGGATCGGCGAATAGCCCGATACGATGCTGCCAGGCAGAAGCTGGAACGGCAGCCCGCGCTTGGCGAGCTTGGCGGCGGCGGCGATGCGTTTCTTTTCGCTCAGCGCATCGCGCGCCGCGAGGGCTTTGGCACGGAGTTCGGCTTTTGAATTCGACATGCGCGTGTTCCCCCGAGGCAGAACTAGTCCCGCTGTCATCACCCGCGAAGGCGGGCGATCCAGTATCCACAAACGCCACTGCTAGAACCTCAACGCCGCGGCGTACTGGATGCCCCGGTCAAGCCGGGGCATGACACCGAGACTGAACCGCGAGCGTGTCGGGGACGCAATTTCGACGGGTACGAACCAGAAGAAGAAAGACAAAAGTGCGAAGCCGCGAACGCCGTTGAAGCACTCGATCCCGGAGTTCCCTACGAAAGTAGGTGGGCACCATATGTCCGAGCCCACGGGCTCGGCCAGGGACAGTTCCCTAAAGGATCGATAAGGCCCCGGGGATAATGGCTCCTGACGCGCGTCGCAGCCCCGCTCGGGCAATGTAACAACGATGCTGACGAATCGCCAGCCCGGTGAACGATCAGCCGATGGCGATCCCGTTGCCGACGGTCCGGTTCAGGACCTGGGTCGACTTCTCGATGCGCTCGGCGGCAGAGTTCAGTGCGTTCACGACCGCGGTCTGGGTCAACCGGGCGCGCTCGACGGCGGCGTTGCGGAAATCCCGCAATTCGGTCAGCTCCTGCTCCATGGTCCGGATGCGGTTGCCGGCATCGACCAGTTCGTCGCAGACGGTCAGCGCTGCCATCACGGTGAGCCTGGCATCACCGATCTCGCCGAACTTTCCGCGCAGCGACTGGATCCGCGTCTCCAGGCTTTCAGCGAGCTTGAGCAGCCGCACCTCCTGGCCCTCCTCGCAGGCCATGCGGTATTGCCGGCCGTTGATGGTGACGTTGATGTGGCTCATCCGTCCTCTCCGGTATCGAGCACCGAGCGTATCGTGACGATCGCGGAATCCAGCCGATCGGATATCTCGCGGCTGGAGCGCTCGAGCTTGCGCGCCTTCACCAGCGCGCCGTCGAGCTCATCGGCAAGCCGCGAGCGGTCCGCGCCGAGCGCCTGAATCCGCGCCGCGAGCTCGTTCTCGTCGCGATCGGCATCGCGCCGCCGCTCCACCGCGCTTTCGAGCGAGTCGAGCGCCGCCATGAGCCTGCGGGTCGCGATCTCGATCTCGACGGCCGAGGACTCGGTCATGGCAGAGCTGTTGGATACGCGATCGTTCATGCAGTCAGCGGCGGAACCTGTGGCCTTGCCCTTGGGGTTTTCCTTTGGGCTTTTCCTGGGGCTTGCCGTCCGGCAAAAGACTCGGTTCGGCAAGCGGTTAGAAGCAGAAATTTACGTGGCAAGCTAGGGAATCGCAACGCCGCCGCGAAACCTATGCACTGCTAAGCAACTTTTGCGGCCAAACCGGCGTTTGATTGCCTTGGCCTGTCGGAACCGAGATGCTATCCCAGCCGCGACCCCAGCGGCCGAAAGGCTCCTTCCGGCGCGGCCAAATCCAGCCACAAGCGCCTCATTTCAGACGGATTTTCAGACATGACGCAGGTCGATCACAACCGTATGGCCAATGCGATCCGCGGCCTTGCCATGGACGGCGTCGAGAAGGCGAAATCGGGTCATCCGGGCCTGCCGATGGGCGCCGCCGACATGGCGACCGTACTGTTCACCCAATTCCTGAAATTCGACGTCGCCGCGCTGGACTGGCCGGACCGCGACCGCTTCGTGCTTTCGGCCGGGCACGGCTCGATGCTGATCTATTCGCTGCTGTATCTGATCGGCAGCCCCGAGATGACGATCGACCAGCTCAAGAACTTTCGCCAGTTGGGATCGCTGACACCCGGACATCCCGAGCACGGCCACACCAAGGGCATCGAGACCACCACCGGTCCGCTCGGCCAGGGCATTTCCACCGCCGTCGGCATGGCGCTCGCCGAGAAGATGCTCGCCGCCGAGTTCGGCAAGAAGATTGTCGATCACCATACCTATGTGATCGCTTCCGACGGCGATTTGATGGAAGGCGTGTCGCAGGAAGCGATCGCGTTGGCCGGGCACTGGAAGCTCAACAAGCTGATCGTGCTCTATGACGACAACGGCATTTCGATCGACGGCCCGACCTCGCTTTCCGACTCCGTCGACCAGGTGAAGCGGTTCAAGTCGGCGGGCTGGGCCGCCGAAAAGATCGACGGCCACGACCAGGCCGCAATCGCCGCCGCGATCACGCGCGCGCAGAAATCAAACAAGCCGACGCTGATCGCCTGCCGCACCACCATCGGCTTCGGCGCCCCGCATAAGGCCGGCACCAACAAGGTGCACGGCGAAGCGCTCGGCGCCGACGAGCTCAAGGCCGCCAAGGAAAATCTCGGCATTTCGCTGGAGCCGTTCTCGGTGCCCGACGACGTGCTCAAGGCCTGGCGCGCGGCCGGCAGCCGCGGCGCGGCGGCACGACAGGAATGGGAAGCAAGGCTCGGTGAACTCGGCAGCCGCAAGCGCGCCGAGTTCGAGCGTCGCCTGCGCCACGAGCGCCCGGCCGCGCTCGCGAAGGCGGTGCGCGCCTACAAGAAGGAGCTGCTGGAAAAGCCGATGAATGCGGCGACCCGCAAATCCTCCGAAGCCGTGATCGAAGTGATTGCCGGCGCGATGCCGATGGAATTTCTGGCGGGCTCGGCCGACCTCACCGGCTCCAACAACAACAAGGCGAAGTCCGCAACCGCGTTCTCGGCCAAGACGCCGAAGGGCCGCTTCATCCATTACGGCATCCGCGAGCACGGCATGTGCGCGGCGATGAACGGCATCTTCCTGCACGGTGGTTTTGCGCCGAACGGCGCGACCTTCCTGGTGTTCACCGATTATGCGCGGCCCGCGATGCGGCTCGCCGCATTGATGGGGACCGGGGTCGTTTATGTCATGACCCACGATTCCATCGGCCTCGGCGAAGACGGCCCGACCCACCAGCCGGTCGAGCATCTCTCAGCACTTCGCGCCATTCCCAACATGCGCGTGTTCCGTCCGTGCGATTCCATCGAGGTTGCCGAGTGCTGGGAGCTCGCGCTCAACCGCATCGACGGCCCGACGGTGCTGGCGCTGACCCGGCAGAACCTGCCGCAACTGCGCACCACCGCACCGAACGAGAGCCCCTGCCGGTTTGGTGCCTACGAGCTGGTGGCCGCCCAGGGCGAAGCCAAGGCGACGCTGTTTGCCTCGGGCTCCGAAGTGGAGATGGCGGTGGCTGCGCAGAAGCAGCTCGCCGAGCGCGGCATTCCGACCCGGGTGGTTTCGGTTCCCTCGCTCGAGCTCCTGCTAGCGCAACCAAAGGAGCGCCGCGACGAGATCATCGGCAATGCCCCCATCAAGGTCGCGATCGAGGCCGCCGTGCGCTGGGGCTGGGACGCCGTGATCGGCCAGGATGGCGAGTTCATCGGCATGCACTCCTTCGGCGCCAGCGCCCCTCTCAACAAGGTATTCCAGCACTTTGGCATTACCGCCGAGGCCGCGGTTAACGCCGTTCTGAAACGCGTTTCCTGAGAGTTGAGATTGCCGAAAAAAAGGACTACCTAACTTCCCATATGATCAAGCCCCGCCCGGCCGAACCGGGCGTCCGCCCTAAAAAAACCCTCGCAGGCGCGCTAGCGCGTTGTGCGGGATGACAACGGTCATTGAAGGAGACGAAACATGGTAGTCCGCGTCGGAATCAACGGTTTTGGCCGTATCGGCCGCAACATCCTGCGGGCCATCGCCGAGTCCGGCCGCAAGGACATCGAGGTCGTCGGCATCAACGACCTCGGCCCGGTCGAGACCAACGCCCATCTGCTTCGCTTCGACAGCGTCCATGGCCGCTTCCCCGGCACCGTGACCGTCGATGGCGACACGATCAGCCTCGGCGGCAACAAGATCAAGGTGACCGCCGAGCGCGATCCCTCGAAGCTGCCCTGGAAAGATCTCGGCATCGACATCGCGATGGAATGCACCGGCATCTTCACCTCGAAGGACAAGGCCTCCGCGCATCTGACTGCCGGCGCCAAGCGCGTTCTCGTTTCTGCGCCCGCCGACGGCGCCGACGCCACCATCGTCTACGGCGTCAACCACGACACGCTGACCCGGGAACATCTGGTCGTCTCCAACGGCTCCTGCACCACCAACTGTCTTGCGCCGATCGCCAAGGTGCTGAACGACCTCGTCGGCATCGAGACCGGCTTCATGACCACGATCCACGCCTATACCGGCGACCAGCCGACTCTCGACACCATGCACAAGGATCTCTATCGCGGCCGCGCGGCTGCGATGTCGATGATCCCGACCTCGACCGGCGCCGCCAAGGCGATCGGCCTCGTGCTGCCGGAACTGAAGGGCAAGCTCGACGGCGTCGCGATCCGCGTGCCGACCCCGAACGTCTCGGTCGTCGATCTCAAGATCGTGGCCAAGCGCGCCACCGATCCGAAGGAAATCAACGAGGCGATGAAGCGTGCCTCCGAGCAGCAGCTCAAGGGCATTCTCGGCTACACCACCGCGCCGAACGTCTCGATCGACTTCAACCACGACCCGCACTCCTCGACATTCCACATGGACCAGACCAAGGTGCAGAACGGCACGCTGGTGCGCGTGATGTCCTGGTACGACAACGAGTGGGGCTTCTCGAATCGTATGGCGGATACCGCCGTCGCGATGTCGAAGGTGATCTAACTCCGCTCTCGTGTCCCGGACGCGACGTAGCGTGAAGCGCTGCGTCGCAGAGCCGGGGCCCGTTTAACTAACCGCGGGACTCGCCGCAATTTGGGTCCCGGTTCTGCACGGCGGCACTACGCGCCGCAGTGCGCCCGGGACAAGGGCCTCCGATGACGAACAAATTCCGTACCCTCGACGACGTCGATGTGAAGGGCAAGCGCGTGCTGCTGCGTGTTGACCTCAACGTGCCCATGGAGAACGGCCGCGTCAGCGACGCGACCCGGCTCGAGCGCGTCGCGCCGACCATCACCGAAATCTCCGACAAGGGCGGCAAGGTCATCCTGCTCGCGCATTTCGGCCGGCCGAAAGGGCGCGATGCCAAGGACTCGCTCAAGCCCGTGGCCGAGGCGCTGTCGAAGGTCGTGAAGAAGACCGTCGCCTTCGCCGACGACTGCATCGGCGAGCCCGCGGTCAAGGCCGTTGCCGGCTTGAAGGACGGTGACATCCTCTGTCTCGAAAACACCCGCTTCCACAAAGAGGAAGAGAAGAACGATCCGGCCTTTGTCGCGGAGCTCGCAAAACTCGGCGACATCTGGGTCAATGACGCGTTCTCGGCCGCGCACCGCGCCCACGCCTCGACCGAAGGCCTCGGCCACAAGCTGCCCGCCTATGCCGGCCGCACCATGCAGGCCGAATTGGTCGCGCTGGAGAAGGCGCTGGGCTCACCGACCAAGCCTGTCATCGCTATCATCGGCGGCGCCAAGGTCTCGACCAAGATCGACCTGCTCGAAAACCTCGTGACTAAGGTCGACGCGCTCGTGATCGGCGGCGGCATGGCCAACACCTTCCTGCACGCCCAAGGCGTCGGCATCGGCAAGTCGCTGGCCGAGAAGGATCTCGCCGCGACCGCGTTGCGCATCATGGAAAAGGCCGAAGCCGCCAACTGCGCCATCATCCTGCCGGTCGACGCTACCGTCGCCTATCATTTCGCGGCCAACGCGCCGTCGCACGCCTATGGCCTCGACGCGATCCCGGCCGACGGCATGATCCTCGACGTCGGTCCGCAGTCGATCGCACGTGTCCATGCCGCCATCGACGATGCGGCGACGCTGGTCTGGAACGGACCGCTTGGTGCGTTCGAGATGCAGCCGTTCGACCGCGGCACGATGTCCGCCGCCAAGCATGCCGCCGAGCGCACCAAGGCCAAGAAGCTGGTCTCGATTGCGGGCGGCGGCGACACCGTGGCAGCCCTCAACCAGGCCCATGTGGCCGGTCAGTTCACCTATGTCTCGACCGCCGGTGGCGCATTTCTTGAATGGATGGAAGGCAAGCCCCTGCCCGGCGTCGAAGTTCTGCGCACCAAGTAATCGGTCGGCAAGTCGTCAGCCGCCTTCAAGCAGTGGCCTTGCAGGCCCAAACGGGAGAAAAACACAGATGGCTCGGATCACGTTGCGTCAATTGCTCGACCATGCGGCGGAGAACGATTACGGCGTCCCGGCCTTCAACATCAACAACATGGAGCAGGCGCTGGCGATCATGGACGCGGCCAACCAGGTCGACGCGCCCGTCATCATCCAGGCCTCGCGCGGTGCGCGCTCCTACGCCAACGACGTCATGCTCAAGCACATGATGGACGCGGTGACCGAGATCTACCCGCACATCCCGGTCTGCGTGCATCTCGACCACGGCAACGAGCCGGCCACCTGCATGACCGCGATCCAGGCCGGCTTCACCTCGGTGATGATGGACGGCTCGCTCAAGGCCGACGGCAAGACCCCCGGTGACTGGGGCTACAATGTCGGCGTCACCAAGACCGTAACCGACATGGCCCATCTCGGCGGCATCTCGGTCGAGGGCGAGCTTGGCGTGCTCGGCTCGCTCGAGACCGGCATGGGCGACAAGGAAGACGGCCACGGCGCCGAGGGCAAGCTCAGCCACGACCAACTCCTGACCAATCCGGATGAAGCCGTGAAGTTCGTCCAGGAGACCCAGGTCGACGCGCTCGCGATCGCGATGGGGACGTCTCACGGTGCCTACAAATTCACCCGCAAACCCGACGGCGACATCCTCGCCATGAACGTGATCGAGGAGATCCACCGCAAGCTGCCGAACGTGCATCTCGTCATGCACGGCTCCTCCTCGGTGCCGCAGGACCTCCAGGACATCATCAACGCCTATGGCGGCAAGATGAAGCCGACCTGGGGCGTGCCTGTTGCCGAGATCCAGCGCGGCATCAAGAACGGCGTGCGCAAGATCAACATCGACACCGACAACCGCATGGCGATGACCGGCCAGATCCGGAAAGTGCTCAAGGACAATCCCGAAGAGTTCGATCCGCGCAAGTACCTGAAGCCCGCGATGGAAGCGATGACCAGGCTGTGCAAGCAGCGGCTCCAGGAATTCAATACCGCGGGCCAAGCCTCCAAGATCAAGAAGGTGCTGACCACGGCCGAGATGGCCAAGCGCTACGCCAAGGGCGAGCTCGCCCCGAAGGTGGCGTAAGCTGCTCTATCCTTCCCCTCTCCCCGCCCTTCGCGGGGAGAGGGTTGGGGTGAGGGGCTCTCTCGGCAGATGAGATGACTGGGGGACCTGTACCCCCCTCACCCGGATCGCAAGGGCGATCCGACCTCTCCCCGCAAGCGGGGCGAGGTGAAGAGTCGCCCGGCCGGCCCAACGCTGCCCCAGCCCTTACCCTGCGACGAACGTTAACTCGGCATTTGCCCGAGAACGGTCTATTTTCACCGGCAAGGGCAGAATCGTTTTGGGAGGACATCTCGATGAATCTGACTGAGCTGAACAGGATCGCGACCGCCCTGGTCGCGCCCGGCAAGGGCATCCTTGCCGCCGACGAATCCTCCGGCACCATCAAGAAGCGTTTCGACGCGATCGGCGTGGAATCGACCGAAGAGAACCGCCGCGACTATCGCGAGATGCTGTTCCGCTCGAACGAAGCCATGAGCCGCTACATCTCCGGCGTCATCCTCTATGACGAGACGATCTGGCAGAACGCGAAGGACGGCACGCCCCTGGTCAAGCTGATCGAGAGCAGCGGCGCCATCCCCGGGATCAAGGTCGACGAAGGCACCCAAGCCCTGCCGATGTGTCCGGGCGAGCTCGTCACCGTCGGGCTCGACAAGCTCGCCGAACGGCTGAAGAAATATCACGAGCGCGGCGCACGCTTCGCCAAATGGCGCGCGGTGATCGACATCGGCAGTGGCATCCCTTCCATGACTGCGATCAGCGTCAACGCCCACGCGCTGGCGCGCTACGCAGCGCTGTGCCAGGCCGCGCAGATCGTGCCGATCGTCGAACCCGAAGTGTTGATGGACGGCGATCACGACATCGATCGCTGCTATGAGGTGACGAGCCGTGTGCTCAACAAGACGTTTCAGGAATTGCGCGTGCAGCGCGTCGCGCTCGAGGGCATGGTGCTGAAGCCGAACATGGCCATCTCCGGCAAGAAGTGCGCGAAGCAGGCTTCCGTCGAGGAGGTTGCGGAGAAGACGATATGGCTGCTCAAGGCATGCGTGCCCGCGGTGGTGCCCGGCATCGCCTTCCTCTCCGGCGGCCAGTCGGATGAAGAGGCAACGGCGCATCTCAACGCCATGCACAAGCTCGGCCCGCTGCCCTGGGGCCTGACCTTCTCCTATGGTCGCGCACTCCAGGCCGCGCCGCAGAAGGCCTGGTCGGGCAAGGCCGAGAACGTCGCGGCCGGACAAAGCGCATTCAGTCACCGCGCGCGCATGAACGGCCTCGCCTGCAAAGGCGAATGGCAAAGCAGCCTGGAACAGAAAGCGGCCTAGATCTTGTCGAACAAATCTCCTCCGCCGCGCCCGGCGCCGCGCCTTTATCTCGCGACGCCTGTCGTCGACGATCCCGCTTCGCTCCTGGCCGAGCTGCCCGGCCTGCTCGCCGCCGCCGATGTCGCGGCCGTGCTGCTGCGGCTGAAGCAGACCGATCAGCGCACCATGATCTCGCGGATCAAGGCCTTGGCGCCGCCGGCTCAGAAAGCGGGCGCGGCGCTGCTTGTCGATGGCCATCCTGAGCTCGTCGCACGCGGCGGCGCCGACGGCGCGCATCTGCCCGGCATCGCCGCGCTGAAAGAGGCGCTGCCATCGCTGAAGCCGGATCGCATCGCGGGCGTTGGCGGGCTGACAACGCGGCACCATTCCATGGATGCGGGCGAGATTGGCGCGGATTACGTGCTGTTCGGCGAACCCGACGCAAAGGGCCAGCGGCCGTCGTCGCAAGCGATCGCTGAGCGGCTGGACTGGTGGGCCGAGCTGTTCGAACCGCCCTGCGTCGGCTTTGCCATCTCGCTGGAGGAGGCCCACGAATTCGCCGCCAGCGGCGCCGATTTCGTGCTGGTGGGCGACTTCATCTGGGCCGATCCGCGCGGACCCAAGGCTGCGCTGATCGAGGCCGACGCTGCGATCAAGAAGGCTCATGCGACTGCGCTTGCAGACCAGGAGCACGGCTAGCGCCCGACATGAAGCTCCCGCGCATCATCATGCTGGCCACGCTGCTGCTGACGGCGCCCGCGGCCGCGCAGCTCCAGATCACGCCGCCGGTGGCAACGCCGGGCGCTTCGGCCGAGAAAACCAAAGACAAGCCGAAGGCCACGCCGCACACCATCACCAAGAAGAAGGAAGCGCCGCCGGCACCCAAACCTTCAGCCTCCCCCAAACCTTCCGCGTCCCCAAAGCCTGCTCCGGCCGCGACCGTGATTCCGGCGCCGCCGACCGACAACCCCAACGTCGATCTGGTGTACGGCGCCTATCAGCGCGGCCAGTACAAGACCGCCTTCGAACTCGCCACGGCCCGTGCCGAAACCGGCGATGCCAAAGCGATGACCATGCTGGGTGAGCTCTATTCCAACGCCATGGGCATCCGACGCGACTACACCAAGGCGCTGCAATGGTACAAGCGCGCCTCCGACGCCGGCGACCGCGAAGCGATGTTCGCGCTCGCCATGCTCAGGATGACCGGCCGCGGCGGCCCGGTCGACAAAAATGAGGCGGTCAAGCTGATGGCGTCCGCCGCCAAGCTCGGCGAACCCAAGGCGGCCTATAATCTCGCGCTGCTCTATCTCGACGGCCAGACCCTGCCGCAGGACGTCAAGCGCTCCGCCGAGCTGCTGCGCCAGGCGGCTGATGCCGGCCTGCCCGAGGCGCAATACGCGCTCGCGACCTTCTACAAGGAAGGCACTGGCGTGCCGAAGGATTTGGAACGGGCGGTGCGTCTGCTCCAGGTCGCCACGCTGACCGACAATGTCGATGCCGAGGTCGAATACGCCATTGCGCTGTTCAACGGCACAGGCACGCCGAAGAACCAGCCGGCGGCCGTCGCCCTGCTCCGCAAGGCGTCCCGCCAGGGCAGCGCGATCGCGCAGAACCGGCTGGCCTGGGTGCTGATCAACGGCATGGGCACGGCCGTGGACAAGGTCGAGGGCTTCAAATGGCATCTGGTGGCCAAGACCTCCGGCAAGGGCGATCCGGAGCTGGACAAGCAATTGTCCGATTTGCCGGCCGAGGACCGGGCCAAGGCCGAGGCCGCCGCCAGGAAATGGCTCGGGGCCAAATGACTTGACGTTGAGGCCCCCGCAGGGCACCCCATCCCTCAAACAGGCGCGATTTCGCGCCATTTCCCCCGATCAAGACCGGAAGCTCATGCTGTATTCCGCAACTATCAACGTCATGGTCAAGGCCGCGCGCCGCGCCGGCCGCAGCCTCAAGCGCGATCTCGGCGAGATCGAGCATCTCCAGGTCTCGCTGAAAGGACCGGCGAATTTCGTCTCGCTGGCCGACAAGCGCGCCGAGGAGATCCTCTACCAGGACCTCGCCAAGGCGCGGCCCGGCTACGGCTTCATCGGCGAGGAAGGCGGAACACGCGAGGGCTCCGACAAGAGCCATACCTGGATCGTCGATCCGCTCGACGGCACCACCAACTTCCTGCACGGCATCCCGCAATTCGCGATCTCGATCGGGCTTTCGCGCGAGGGCACGATCATCGCCGGCGTGATCTACAATCCCGCCAATGACGAGCTCTACATCGCCGAGCGCGGCAAGGGCGCCTTCCTCAACGACCAGCGGCTGCGCGTAGCCGGCCGCCGTCAGCTCAACGAATGCGTGGTGGCCTGCGGCCTGCCTCATATCGGCCGCGGCGACCACGAGGAATTCCGTCGCGAGATGACCGCGATGCAGGAGCGCGTCGCCGGCCTGCGCCGCTTCGGCGCCGCCTCGCTCGACTTGGCCTTCGTCGCCGCCGGCCGCCTCGACGGCTACTGGGAGCGCAATTTGCAATCCTGGGACATCGCGGCGGGCCTGATCATGCTGCGCGAAGCGGGCGGAACGATCACCGACATCGATACGCCGGGCGACGCGCTGGTGACAGGCAATGTCGTGTGCGGGAATGAATACGTGCACGGGGAACTGGTGAAGATCTTGCGGAAGTAGGCCGCAGCAGCACGACGGCTCGATCGACGACGGTTAGGAATCGTCGTCCTCATCGTCCTCGTCGGCTTCGTCGTCGCGATATTCACCGCCGATGGTCAGGCCCTCGATCGCCGTGGCGCCTTTCGACTTGATCACCCGGCGGAGCGGGACCGAACTCTCGCTTCGCAGTGCGTCCATCAACTGTTCCGAATGGGTGACAATCCAGATGTCGGCGCGGCGCGATGCCTTGGCGATGAGCCGGGCCAGCGGCGCAAGCAGCGACGGATGCAGGCTGGTCTCGGGTTCGTTCAGCGCAATGAACGGCGGCAGCCGATAGCCCATGAATACCGCGAGCAGGCAGATGTATTTCAGCGTCCCGTCGGATAGTTCATGAGCCCTGAACGGCCGCGGCATATCCGGCAATTGCAGATCGAATTCACACCTGCCATTTTCTTCCCATGCGCGGAGTTCGGCACCCGGGAATGCATCCTGGATCGCGTCCTGCAGGTCGTTGGCGTCTTCCCGAATGACATAGAGGGTCGCCAGGGTGGCAGCCAGATCGATGCCATCGGCGCTGAGCGAGGGCGTTGCGATCGCCAGACAAGGCTTTCGTATCGGTGACGCCGGATCAGTGCGAAAGTCATGATAGAATCGCCAGCCCAGCATTGCATTTCTGATCAGGTCGATTTCCGGGCATTGCTTGCCATCGGAAAAAGCCGCAAGCGCGGTCTCTGACGGCAGCACCGCATCCTTGTGAGCGTTCCAGGCGCCACTCTCGCCGCGGACGCTGATGAGCGAGTTTATCCGCTCCATCAGCTTGACCGTGCGTTTGCCGCGCGTCGTTTCGATCGTTTCGGCCTTGATCATCGGCTCGCCGGAAAATGCCGCCTGAAGCGGGCTGGGAAATCCGAGCTCGATGGAATATCTCATGCCGTCGAATGTCGCCGACAGCCGCAGCCGCCCGTCTTCGCCTCGCTTGCGTATGCCGGACCAGCAGACCGAATTCAAACCGCCTTCATCGGCGATCGTGCGGGTGATCTGACCGGTCGCCGCGTCGCGCAACAGCGACAAGGACTTGTAGAGATTGGACTTGCCGACTCCATTTTCGCCGACGAACACCGACAGGGGATGGATGGGTATGGAGAGCCGCCGAATGGAGCGATAGTTCGAGATCGCAATGTCGGTCGGACGCATCACATGCTCTCAATCGGCGGGCTATCTCCGCATTCGCAGTAAGGTGCGAATACGATGTTTCAATCCAGGGGTGCAGTCTGGATTGAGGCCTCCGAGAAATCAAGCCGACCGATCCGGCGTTCAATGGCCGACTCTCACCAGCGCAAACCCGACGGTCATCATCCGCGAAGGCGGATGATCCAGTATTCCAGAGACGCCGCTCGGATACGGAAAGGCCGCGGGGTACGGCATGCCCCGCCTGCGCGGGGCATGACACCTCACCTTACAGCTTGGCCGGCGCCGGCGGCCCGTACATCTCGCCCTGCTTCGCCGCCTTCTCCCGATCCCCGCCCAGCACGCGCTGCACCGAGACGAAGAACACCGGCACCATCAGCAGCGCCAGGATCACTACCGCGATCATGCCGCCCATCACGACACTGCCGAGCGCCTGCTGGCTGGCGCCGCCGGCGCCATGGGCGATGGCCATCGGCAGCACGCCGCAGATGAAGGCAAGGCCGGTCATCAGGATCGGGCGGAAGCGCAGGCGGCAGGCCTCGATGGTGGCGTCCACCAGCGGCTTGCCTTCTTTTCGAAGATCCTTGGCGAACTCGATGATCAAGATCGCGTCCTTGGCCGCAAGGCCAATGATGGTGATCAGGCCGACGGTGAAATAGACGTCGTTGGGCAGGCCGCGCAGCATCGCTGCGACCACGGCGCCGACGATGCCGAGCGGCACGGTGAGCAGCACCGCGAGCGGAATGGTCCAGCTCTCGTAGAGCGCGGCCAGGCACAGGAACACCACGAATACCGAGAGCCCGAGCAGGAACGGCGCCTGCGAGCCCGACAGCTTCTCCTGGAGCGACTGTCCGGTCCATTCATAGCCGAAGCCGCGCGGCAGCTTGCCGGCGAGCCGTTCCATCTCGGCGATGGCATCGCCTGAAGTGAAGCCGGGTTTCGCCTCGCCGGAGATGCGCACCGCCGGATAGTAGTTGAAGCCGGCGATCTGCGTCGGTCCGCGCGCCCATTCCACGGTGGTAAAGGACGAGAATGGCACGAGCTGGCCGCGGCTGTTCTTGACGTTGTAGTTGAGGATGTCCTCGGTCCGCATGCGGTCGCGGGCATCGGCCTGCACCACGACACGCTGCATGCGGCCGCGGTTCGGGAAGTCGTTGATGTAGTTCGAGCCGAGATTGGTCGAGATCGTATTGTTGATGTCCTCGAAGGTGACGCCGAAGGCGCCCGCCTTTTCGCGGTCGATCACGAGATTGACCACGCCGGCCTCGGGCAGGCCTTCGACATAGACCTTCTGAAGCACAGCGCTCGCATTGGCCTCCGCGATCAACTGATCGGCGGCGCGCATCAAGGCCGGATAACCCTTCTGGCCGCGGTCCTGGAGACGGAACGAGAAGCCCGAGGAGTTGCCGAGATTGTCGATCGGCGGCGGCTGCAGCGCGGAAATTTTTTTTGCGTCGCGGATCGACGACGACAAATCGCGGTTGATGTCGGCGACGATCGCGGCCGCAGAATCCTTCGGCCCGCGTTCCGACCAGTCCTTCAGGGTGATGAAGGCCTGCGCGGTGTTCATGCCCTGGCCGGAGAAGCTGAAGCCGGTGAGGAAGGTGACGTTGTCGACGCCCGGACGCTGCGCCAGGTATTTTTCCACTTTCTCGATCACCGCCTCGGTCCGGCCGTAGGACGAGTCCGACGGCGTCTGCACGTCGGTGGTGACGAAGCCCTGGTCGTCGACGGGCAGGAAGCCGCCGGGCAGATTGACGAAGGCCCAGGACAGGCCGGCGAGCAGCGCGACATAGACCAGCATCAAGCGGCCGGTGCGCTTCAGCGAGAAGCCGACGGTGCGGGAATATCCCTCCTTGCTGCCGTCGAGCATGCGGTTGAACCAGCCGAACACGCCCTTCTTGGCATGGCCATGACCGGCCGCGACGGGCTTGAGCAGCGTCGCACACAGTGCCGGCGTCAGCGACAGCGCGAGGAAGGCCGAGAAGCCGATCGCGGCGACCATGGTCACGGAGAACTGGCGGTAGATGATGCCGACCGAGCCCGGGAAGAACGCCATCGGCACGAACACGGCCATCAAGACCAGCGTGATACCGATGATGGCGCCGGTGATCTGCGACATCGCTTTCCGGGTCGCTTCCTTGGGCGGCAGGCCCTCCTCGGCCATGATGCGCTCGACGTTCTCGACTACGACGATGGCATCGTCGACGAGGATGCCGACGGCGAGCACCATGCCGAACATCGAGAGCATGTTGATGGAATAGCCGGCGAGCAGCAGCGTGGTACAGGCGCCCAGCAGCGCCACCGGCACCACGATGGTCGGAATGATGGTGTAGCGGATGTTCTGCAGGAACAGGAACATCACCACGAACACCAGCACGATGGCTTCGACCAGCGTCGACAACACCTTCTTGATCGAGGCCTCGACCACGGGCGTGATGTTGTATGGAATCTCGTAGCCGATATTGGCCGGGAAGAAGCGAGACAGCTCCTTCATCTTCTCTTCGACGGCGCTCGCGGTCGCCAGCGCATTGCCGGTCGGCGACATCAGCACGGAAAGACCGGCGGTCGGCTTGCCATCGAGACGGGTGTTGAACTGGTAGCTGAGGCCGCCGACCTCGATCCGCGCGACATCGCGCAGCCGCACGGTCGAGCCGTCGGCATTGGCGCGCAGGATGATGGTGCCGAATTCATCCGGGGACGAGAGCTGGCCCTTGACCAGCACCAGCGCGGAGGTGCGCTGGGTCGAGGTCGACGGCTCGGCGCCGATGCTGCCGGAAGCGACCTGCGCGTTCTGCGCGGCAATGGCCTTGTTGACGTCGTCGGCGGTCAGACCATAGCCGACCAGCTTTGCCGGATCGACCCAGACGCGCAGGCTGCGTTCGGTCGAATACAGCGTGGCGCGTCCGACGCCGGGGATGCGGCGGATCTCGCCGAGCACGTTCCGGATCATGAAGTCGCCGAGGCCGACTTCATCCAGGCTGCCGTCGGTCGAGTTCAGCGTGATGATCTGGAGCACCGCGCTGGAGGCCTCCTCGATCAGAATGCCCTGCTGGATCACCGCGCGCGGCAGCCGCGCCTCGACGCGCTTGATGCGGTTCTGCACCTCGACCGAGGCGGCGCTGGTATCGGTGCCCGGCACGAAATTGGCGATGATCTCGACCTGGCCGAGCGAGTCGCTGGTCGATTCGAAATTGAGGATGCCGGAGGCGCCGTTGAGCTCCTCCTCGATCAGCCGCGTGACGCTGTTGTAGAGGTTCTCGGGCGAGGCACCGGGATAGCTGGTCGAGATCGAGATCGAGGGCGGCGCGATGATCGGGTACTGCGCGATCGGCAACAGCGGAATCGAAATTGCGCCGACCAGACAGATGAACAGCGCGACGACCCAGGCGAAGATCGGCCTGTCGATGAAGAAGCTCGCCATGGTCTATTACCGCATCAGCTTCTGGGCGTGCCGGTTGTCGGCGGTCGCATCCGCTTCCGACCAGGATTGCGGCTTGACCTTGTCGCCGGCGGCGAACTTCTGGAAGCCTTCGACCACGACCTTGTCGCCAGCCTTCAGGCCGTCGGTGACGAACCAGATGCCGTCCTGCACCGAACCGGTGCGCACCGGCTGCACCGAGATGCGATTGTCGTCCTTGACGACGAACACCTCGCTGCCGCCGCCGCCATTGCGCTGAATCGCCTGCTGCGGCACGGCGATCGCATCGCTATCGAGACCCTGGTCGATGCGGACGCGGACATACATGCCCGGCAGCAGCTCGCGCTTCGGATTGCGGAACTCACCACGCAAGGTCACCTGACCGGTATTGGCGTCGACCTTGGCATCCGAAAACAGCAACTTGCCGTCGAGCGAGTAGAGGGTGTTGTCGTCGAGCACGAGATGCACCTTGGCGGCGTCGGGCGCGATGCGCTCGAGGTCACCGCTCTCGAAGGCGCGGCGGAGCTGGTTGAGCTCGTTCACCGACTGGGTGAAGTCGGCGTAGATCGGATCGAGCTGCTGAATGGTGGCCAGATTGGTCTCGTTCTGAACCGCGAGCGCGCCCTCGCTGACCAGGGCGGCACCGACGACGCCGTCGATCGGCGCGCGTACGGTGGCATAGTCGAGATTGAGCTTTGCGCGCGCGAGATCGGCCTTGCGGCCCTCGACCTCGGCATGGGCCTGGCGCTCGGCCGCGATCGCCTTCTCGTTCTCGGCTTCGGGCGCGGCGCGCTGGCTGGTGAGCGTGGCGATGCGGCGCGCCTGCTGCTGGGACTGCATCAACGCGGCCTCGGCCTTGGCGACCGCAGCCTCGTTGGCCATCACCTCGACCTCGAACGGACGCGGATCGATCCGATACAGTGGATCGCCGGCCTTCACCTCGCTGCCCTGCCGGAACAGGCGCTCGACCACGATGCCGGACACGCGCGGCCGCACGTCGGAGACGCGCGTCGGCGCAATGCGGCCCGGCAGCTCGCGCACCACGGCACGCGGCTGCGGCTTGACGATGACGATGCTGACGTCGGGGTCGTTGGGCTGGGCGGCTGAAATGGCGGAGCTGGATTCGTCGCAGCCCGCCAACAGCGGCGTAAAGGCCGCGAGCATCATTGCAACGCATGCCGATCGCGCGCGAAGTCCTGACATGAAATGGGGTGCCCCGATATTGTTGAAACCGATCACGCTCGGCGCGAGGCCCGTTCTGGGCCATAGCACGCGGCTGATGCGGTCAAAATAGAGCGGACGTGCTGCGACGCAACGCACCTTGCGGGCGGCCCAATGTCACACGGCCTAGGGTGCTGAGTTCACGGCGTTTTTCGCGTCTCACCCGATTGTGAGTCCGGTTCCATCACCGCGTGCTGCGTCAGAAGACCGCAATTACCCCGCCGCCTTCATCCGGTAGTGGCTGACGCCCCACTCGGTTCCGTCGGCATAGCCGAACAGGCCCGAGGTCGCGAGAAAGAACCAGCGCCAGCGTCGCATTCGCTGGGCGGTCTCCTCGCCATGGATGTTGCGTAAGGCCGCCTCGACGGCGTCGCGATGCGCGTCGAAATTTGCGAGCCAGTCGTTGGCGGTGCGCTGATAGTGCGTGCCGCTCCAGCACCATTCCTTCTCGACGGTGAAAATATCGTCGAATTGCCTGACGAGGTGATGGCTCGGCATCAGCCCGCCCGTGGAGACGCGCTGCGCGATCCAGTCGTCGCGATCGGCCCGGTCGAACAGGTGAGAGCCGGAGCGATGGGCGACGATGTGCATGAAGAACCGCCCCTCCGGCGCGAGCCATGATCGCAAGCGCGTCATCAGCTTGCGCCAGTTCATCACGTGCTCGAACATCTCGACCGACACGATGCGGTCGAATTGCCCGTCGGGCGCGAACACGTTGATGTCGGCGCAGATCACCCGCAGGTTGAGGAGACCGCGCAGCCGCGCCTCTTCCTCGATATGGGCGCGCTGCGCCTGCGAGCTCGACACCGCCGTCACCTTGGCGTGCGGAAACTGCCGCGCCATCCACAGCGACAGCGAGCCCCAGCCGCAGCCGAGCTCGAGGATGGTCTGACCATCGGCGAGAGCGGCATGCTCGGCGGTCTGGCGCTGCGCCTCCTCCTCGGCCTCCCGCAAGGTGGTCGCGTCGGTCTTGTAGAAGCAGCAGGAGTATTTGCGGTTGGGACCGAGCACCTTCGCAAAGAACGAAGCGGGCACCTCGTCGTGCTCGGCATCCGCGTCCTCGGCGATCGGCCGCAGCATCATCCGCCCGGCGAAGGCGGCATCGTCCGCCCCGCCCAGCGCGGACAGGCGCGTCACCGTGCGCGAGCACAGGCGCTGGATCGCCGCGCGGATCACGACATCAGGCAACGGCACCCGTTCGGCAGTCCCGATGATCGCGGACACGACGCTCATGCGACGACTCCGTCTTGGGCGGCGGGTTTTGGCGCCAGGGGAAAAAGTGCGACTTGAACCTGTGGAATGCCGACGATTTGCAAAGTACGTCCTTACCAAAGCCCGGTTTCAGCTTTGGGTTCCCCAGCTCTGCCCGAAATCGGCGCATCCGGCGCTTTTTTTGGGCTGGCGCTGTGCCATAGTGCGCCCCGCAAGCAAGTTAACGGATGATACCGGCCATGCCGCCAGGCGCCTCGCCCCGCTCCTCCCTCGACATCGAATACACCAAGCTTTCCTCGCCCAGCGTCTTTCTGGTGCGGATGCTGGTCTTCCTGGTGCTCTGCACCCTGGTGGGCGTGGTGCTCTATAAGCAGATCATCCAGGCCTTCTTCGCCAATCCCGGCCTCAATGCCCTGATCGGCGGCGTGCTGTTCATCGGCATCATCCTGGCCTTCCGCCAGGTGATCCGGCTGTATCCCGAAGTCTCCTGGGTCAACAATTTCCGCATCGCCGATCCCGGCCTTGCGCCCGCCCGCCACCCCAAGCTGCTGGCGCCGATGGCGATGATCCTCGGCGGCGAGCGCACCGGGCGGATGTCGATCACCCAGACCACCATGCGGCACCTGCTCGATTCGATCGCGACCCGCCTCGACGAGGCCCGCGACATCTCCCGCTACATGACCGGGCTGCTGGTCTTCCTCGGCCTGCTCGGCACCTTCTGGGGCCTGATCGAAACGGTCGGCTCGGTCGGCAAGGTGATCGACGGGCTCAAGGTCGGCGGAGATTCCGGCGCCCTGTTCGACACGCTGAAGGAGGGGCTGGCCGCCCCACTCGGCGGCATGGGCATCTCGTTCTCGAGCTCGCTGTTCGGCCTCGCCGGCTCGCTGATCCTGGGCTTCCTCGACCTGCAATCGAGCCAGGCGCAGAACCGTTTCTACACCGACCTCGAAGACTGGCTTGCCACCACCGTGCGCGAATATGGCAGCGGCGAGGTGGCTGTTGCCGGCACTGGCGGTGGCATTGCCAGCGGCGAGCTTCAGGCCGTCGTCGAGCGCTTACGCTCCGTGCTCGAGGAAGGCAGCGGCAGCCGCGGCACCACCGCGGCGATGGCGAGCCTCGCCGAAGCCATCCAGGCGCTGGTCTCGCATATGCGGACCGAGCAGCAGATGATCCGCGAATGGGCCGACGGCCAGGGCGAGCAGAACCGCGAGATCCGGCGCCTGCTGGAGCGCATCGCGCGTCAGCCCGAGAAGGGTTAGCGACATGGCACTGGCGCGCGGTCGCCGCGGCGATACCTCCTTCAACTACTGGCCCGGCTTCGTCGACGCGCTGTCGACGCTGGTGCTGTCGATCGTGTTCCTGCTGTCGGTGTTCCTGGTCGTGCAGTTCTTCCTGTCGCAGGAGGTCACCGGCAAGGACAAGGCGCTGGAGCAGCTCAACGCCAAGATCGCGCAGCTCAACGAATTACTGTCGCTGGAGAAGCTCGGCAAGCTCACGCTCGACGACCAGGTCTCGTCGCTGAAGGCCGGCCTCGCTTCGGCCGAGAGCGAGCGCGACCGCATCAAGGGCCTCTATGAGGGGCTCGCCGCGGCCGGCAACGATGCGCAAGGCAAGTCCTCCGAGCTCGGCAAGGCGCTGGATTCCGAGAAGGCGGTTTCGGCCCGGGCGCTGGCGCAGATCGAGGTGCTGAACCAGCAGATCAGCGCGCTGCGGCGGCAATTGGCCGCGCTGGAAGAGGCGCTCGACGTTAGCGAGAAGCGCGACAAGGAATCGCAAAATCGCATCGCCGACCTGGGCTCTCGCCTGAATGTCGCCCTGGCGCAGCGCGTGCAGGAATTGTCGCGCTATCGCTCGGAATTCTTCGGCCGCCTGCGCGCCATCCTCGGCAACCGCCCCGACATCCGCATCGTCGGCGATCGCTTCGTATTCCAGTCCGAAGTTTTCTTCGACACCGGACAGGCGGTGCTGCTGCCCGAAGGCCGCGCCGAGCTCGACACGCTCGCAACCGCGCTGATCGATCTCGACAAGAAAATCCCGAACGAGATCCCCTGGGTGCTGCGTGTCGACGGCCATACCGACGTGCGCCCAGTCAACGGTCCGAACTTCAAGTCGAACTGGGACCTCTCGGCCGCGCGCTCGATCTCCGTGGTGCAGTACCTGATCTCGCTCGGCGTGTCGGCCCAGCGCCTGGTCGCCGCCGGCTTCGGCGAATTCCAGCCGCTCGACACGGCCAACACCGAGGAAGCCTACAAGCGCAACCGCCGCATCGAGCTGAAGCTGACGGAGCGGTAGTGAGCGCCCTCCACCTCCGCCCTTACCGTCCCGAGGACGAGGCCGCCTCGATTGACCTGTGGCATCGCACCTGGCAGCAGGCCTATCCGCAGATCGACTTCGCGGCCCGCCTGGACTGGTGGCGCGAGCGCTGGCGCAAGGAGCTGGTGCCGAAGGCTTCGATCGTGGTCGCGGAGCAGGACGGCGCGCTGACCGGCTTCGTCACCATCGACGGCGACGGTTATCTCGACCAGCTCGTGGTCGATCCCGCGCACTGGGGCTCGGACGCGGCGCGGCTGCTGGTGGATGAGGCCAAGCGCCTGTCACCGGCGGGCGTGACACTGCTTGTCAACAAGGACAACAGCCGCGCCATCCGCTTCTACGAGCGCAACGGCTTCGCGCATGCCGGCGACGAGGTGAACCCGACCTCGGGACGTCCGGTGCTGAAGATGATTTGGCAACCTTAGATTCTGGCGATCTTGATTCTGGACGCGTGACGGCCGTCACGTCGGGATCCCAGGACGTCAGCTAGTCGTTGTGCCCGCAAGTTGCGCCGGCAAGCGGATGGAGATGACCGATGAAATTGAGCGATCTGGCCAAGGGGTCTTCGGTCCTGCTCGGCGTCATCGTCGCCGGATATGTTTCGACGAGCTATGTCGACCAGCACCTCGCCACGCCGGTCAAGACGACGAGTGCTCCGACGAATGGCCTTGGGCCATCGGCCTGCGTTGATGAGGACGGGAGCTGGAAGAACTGGCCATGGCCGAACGTGCCGGCGCTGTCGCCGAAGTGCTGATAAGCAGTGCTGCCGTCAACTCGCCGCGGTGCGCTCTCGGCTCAAGCGGAGTTCAAGCTCGAACTGCCAGCTTTCGGCTTGGCGGATCGCGCGTTGGCTGTCTTCGCGAAGCCGGATCGACTCATCGATCGCTCGCTGCGCCCGCTCCAAAAGTTCGTGGGTTTCCTTGCTGAATGGCGGGGCCATGAGGCGCACTCCCATTGAGGCGGGAGCACAAATCATCTCTCAGGCACCGACGCCTACGGACGAGCCTTTGGCCGGCGATACCTGATTAGGCGCCACATCCGGGGGAACTGCAAGGTTCATCCACTCGGCTCAGGGGCGCGGGCTGCCCTATCCGAAATTCCGGAAGCCCACGATGGGCAATCCGAAACTCAGCACAACGATGACGCCGCTACCAGCGACAACAAGCAGCGCCGCTTTCCACCCCGCAAGGCCGCGCTTTTGCTGTCGAATAGCGAACAGGATGAGGAGGATGAACAGTACCGGACCGATCAGAACAATCATTCACAACACCGTCCACTCCGTCAGCTCAACGAACAACGCCTGCCGCATCGTTCTTGCTAGGAATCACCCAATCGATTGCGAGCAGGCAACTTTCGACGACAATGAAGGCGGCCAGACCGCCGAGCCAACCGAAGAAGACCACGGAAAAGGTAGCAAGCAAGAGCGCGCAGAAGACGTCGGCGACAAGCTTGCCGTTGCGCTCGCCTCGGGTCTGGTCGGCTGTCGAATAAGGCATTTGGCTTCTCCTGGGTCGGCCCGAACCCTAGCTTCAGCAGCCGCGGCCGTCCACTCCCTCCGCGCGCGCCAACGCTGTCCGAAATTCCTGAAGCCAACGACGAGCATTCCGAAACTCATCAAAACGACGACGCCCATGTTCTGCGACAGCCAGCAGCGCCGCTTCCATCGATCACCTTACGATGTGGCCGATTCGAATCGCGCAGCCGATCAGATCGACAAATGTCCGCTATCGACCCGGCTACGAAGGGAGACCACGTGGTGCGACGCTCTCGCCAAAAGCTCCGCTGTCATTCCCCGCGGAGGCGGGGAATCCAGTACGCCGCGGCTTATCGCTTGATCACTTCCGTCTCGATCGCCCGCCTGCGCGGGGGATGACAGCCTGAATGAAGCGGCAGTCCAGACTACCTCGCCTCACGCCCCCTCGAACTGCAACCTCGCCAGCCTGGCATAGAGCCCGTTCGCAGCGACGAGCTCCGCATGCGTGCCCTGCTCGACGATCCGGCCCTGGTCCATCACCAGGATGCGGTCGCACGACAAGACGGTTGCGAGGCGGTGCGCGATGACGAGCGTGGTGCGGTGGCGCATCAGCTCTTCCAGCGCGGTCTGCACCAGCGTCTCGCTTTCGGCATCGAGCGCGGAGGTGGCTTCATCGAGCAGCAGCAGCGGCGCATCGCGCAGGATCGCACGCGCAATCGCGATGCGCTGGCGCTGGCCGCCGGACAGCGTCACGCCGCGCTCGCCGAGCGGGGTGTCGAAACCTTCGGGCAGACGGCGGATGAACTCGGCGGCGTGCGCGAGCTCGGCCGCGCGCTCGACCTCGGCATCGGTGGCATCGGGTCGGCCGAAGCGGATGTTGTCGCGGGCACTGGCCGCGAACACGTTGGATTCCTGCGGCACCAGCGCGATACGCGAACGGAATTCGCGGGGATCGGCGGATTTGACCGGCACGCCGTCGAGCGAGATCGCGCCGCTGCGCGGATCGTAGAAGCGCAACAAGAGATGAAAGATCGTGCTCTTGCCGGCGCCGGACGGACCGACGATCGCGACTTTCTCGCCGGGACGCACGGCGAACGACACGGCATCGAGCACATTGACGTCGCGCCGCGCCGGATAGGCGAAGCTGACATGGTCGAAGCCGACTTCGCCGCGCGCCGGCACCGGCAGCGCGCGCGGCGAAGCGGGCGCCGTGATGTCGGGCTGCACATGCAGGATCTCGAACAGGCGCTCGGCAGCGCCTGATGCCGCCGAGATCTCGCCCCAGACTTCGCTGAGCTGGCCGAGGCCGGCCGCGGCGAAGGCCGCATAGAGCACGAACTGGCCGAGCCGGCCCGGCGTGATGGTGCCGGTCAGCACGTCGTGCGAGCCGATCCAGAGGATCGCGACCACGCTTGCGAACACGATGAAGATGATGATGGCGGTGAGCACGGCACGGGCCTGCGTGGAGGTGCGCGCGGCTTCATAGGCCTGCTCGACCTCGCCGCCGAAGCGCTTCTCGGCGAGGCTCTCGCTGGTATAGGCCTGCACGGTACGGATCGCACCGACCAGCTCGCTCGCATAGGCGGAGGCCTCGGCCAGCGTGTCCTGCGCATTGCGCGACAGACGGCGCACCCAGCGCCCGAAGGCGACCAGCGGCAGCACGATCAGGGGAATGGCGAGCAGCACGAAGCCCGACAGCCGCGGGCTGGTGATCACCATCATCGCCGCGGCACCGAAGAACATCATCAGATTGCGCAGCGCGATCGAGACCGAGGCGCCGACGGAGGATTTGATCTGGGTGGTGTCGGCGGTGAGGCGCGACACCAGCTCGCCGCTGCGCGCGGAATCGAAGAAGGCCGGCGACAGCGACAGCAGATGGGCGAAGACGTCACGCCTGAGATCGGCGACGATGCGCTCGCCGATCGTCATCACGAGGTAGTAGCGCGCGGCACTCGCCAGCGCGAGCACGGCGACGACGGCGATCATCACCGAGAAGTAGCTGTTGATCAGCTCGATGCCCTCAGGCGTCAGGCCGAAATCGATCATCCTGCGCACCGCGACCGGCACCAGCAGGGTGGTCAGTGCCGCGATCGTCAGCGCGACGAAGGCCAGCGCCGCCCGGCCGCGATAGCGGGCGACATAGGGCGCGAGCGCCAACAGCGGCCGCAGCTTCGCGCGGCTCTTCGCCGGCGCCTCGATCAGGTCGGCCTCGATCGACGGGGCTTCCGCGGACCCGGTTTCAAGCCGTTCTACTGCGCTCATGAGATCCGACCAAAAGACAAAGAGAGGTGCTCCGCTCCAGATAGGCCGGGCGAGCGGGAGTGGCAAATCCGGGATGTCCCTTAGGGGGCCGCCCGGTCCCCTACTAAGGCCCTGCAATGGCTTGTTTTACAGGGCCTCGTGGGGTATAGACCGCGCCAAATCCGTCATTCGATAGCCACTCAAGTGAGGCGCCGGGGCGCCGAGGAATTGCCATGAAAGCCGAAATTCACCCGAACTATCATACGATTAAGGTCGTGATGACCGACGGAACCGAGTACCTGACCCGCTCCACCTGGGGCAAGGAAGGCGACACGCTGAACCTCGACATCGACCCCAAGTCGCACCCGGCCTGGACCGGCGGCAACGCGCAGCTGCTGGATCGCGGCGGCCGCGTCTCGCGCTTCCAGAAGAAGTTTTCGGGCTTTCTCAAAAAGGATTGATCCGGCCCCTCGAGGCTGGAGACGAAAACGCCCCCGGAGAGCCGGGGGCGTTTTTTGTTTTGGGGGCGCTCGTCGCAGTGACGGGAGCTTACCGCTCGAACGCCGCCTTCAACGCGTTGAGATGCGGCACCAGCGGGTTGCCGATCGAGGAATGATCGACCGGCGGGGTGTGGATGGTGGTGTCCAGGCGGCGCACGCGAGTCTGGAGGCTCATCGAGCGATGGATCAGATCCTGGAGCTGCGACGGCAGCTTCTCGATGGTGTCGGTGGGACCGGGATCGGCGGCGGAGAGCTTGACCTTGGTCTTTTCGCGATTGGCCTGGCCCAGCGTCATCTCGCCTTCCTTCACGGCGCGATGCAGCAGCAGCCACGAGGCGAGCTGCATCAGGCGGGTGGTCAGGCGCATGCTCTCGGTCGCATAGGTGAGGCTGACGGCACGATCGAGCGCCTTGGCCTCGGAGCGGCCGGCGCCATCGAGATAGGCGGCGGTCTCCTCGACCAGGTCCATGCCCTCACGGAACAGAACGCCGAACGCCGCAGAATTGGTGAACCGCTCGCTGAGTTGAACGAGAGCGCCTTCGGCTTGCAAACGTTCCATGGTTAACGCCCCTTACGCAACTGTCTGACTGCCCGGCTTTGGCACCGGCTTATGATGAACAAATCATTGCGCGGGCCGGACGCCGAGTCCAGTGACAAGCGCGGATATGGTTTCCGCGGGTCTTTGCCCGGAATTCAACCGGTGCGAGACGAAAAAAAGCGGAGCTGGGCGCAAAAAAAAGAGCCGCCGGAAAACCGGCGGCTTTGAAAGTTGATAACAGGGAGGCGTCAAACAGAGTGGACAGGAGCCACTCGGTGTCCAAACAAGGACAGTTCCCAGTCATAAACTCGAAAGCTTAATGTGGAGTAAACGAGCGATTATCTTGAGGGTTCGTTAGCCATGTCGGTCAGTGGCGAGTGAGCTGCGGAACAAACTCTCCCCGTCGCCCCGGCCTAGTGCGCAATTGCGCACGGGGGGCCCTTAGCCACAGGGAAAAGTCGTCGCGCGAGCCGGCAACTCCGAGTCTTCGGAAAACTGCTCGCACGGCGTATGGGTCCCGGCCTCCGCCGGGACGACAGCTATTGTTTCGAGCCTACTTCTTGAAAACGCTGTTGGCCGCATCGCGCGAGGCGCGTTTCTTTGTTGCGGCTTCTTCCAATCTTGCGATCTCGCCCTTGAGCAGCGCGATGCGCTCGGTCAGTTCTTCCACCGACAACAGTGAGAGATCCTGTCCGATGTCATGGCTGATCTTCTTGCGCGGGCGGTCGTCGTCTTCCATCGCCATCCTGGTTCCTCCTGCGTTCGCCTCACAAGCGGCTGAGGCGGTTGCCAGCCTGCACCCCGCTGGCTAAGCAATGGCCTCGTTCCATCCCGCACCTTTGCTCAAGGACACATCATGGACAAGCTGCCCGCGCAAATGACCGTGGTCGCCATCTCGAAACCCGGCGGACCGGAAGTGCTGGTGCCGGAACAACGGGCGCTGCCGCAGCCCGGCCCCGACGAGATCCTAGTCAAGGTGCAGGCCGCCGGCGTCAACCGGCCCGACGTCGCGCAGCGCTCCGGCGCCTATCCGCCGCCGCCCGGCGCCAGCGACCTGCCCGGCCTCGAAATCGCCGGCGAAGTGGTGGCCGTCGGCAGCAACGCCAAGCGGCACAAGATCGGTGACAAGGTGATGTCGCTGGTCGCCGGTGGCGGTTATGCGCAGTACTGCATCGCGCAGGACGGTCAGGCGATGAGCGTGCCGCCGTCGCTGTCGATCAAGGAAGCCGGCGCACTGCCGGAAACACTGATGACGGTCTGGCACAATGTGTTCGAGCGCGGCGCCCTGAAGGCCGGCGAGACGCTGCTGATCCACGGCGGCTCTTCCGGCATCGGCACCATGGCGATCCAGCTCGCAAAAGCTTTCGACGCCAAGGTGATCGTCACCGTGGGATCGCAGGACAAGATCGATGCCTGCCTCAAGCTCGGCGCGGATCGTGCCATCAACTACAAGACCGAAGACTTCGTCGCCGTGGTCAAGGCGGAGACCAACAATGCCGGCGCCAATCTGATCCTCGACATGGTCGCCGGCGACTATGTCGATCGCAACTATGACGCCGCAGCGCTCGACGGCCGCATCGTGCAGATCGCGACCCTCAACGGGCCCAAGGTCACCGTCAACATCGCCAAGGTGATGGTGAAGCGCCTGACCCATACCGGCTCGACGCTGCGCCCCCGTAGTAATGCGGACAAGGCGGCGATGGTGGCCGCGATCGAGGCGAAAGTGATGCCGCTTTTGCGCGAAGGCCGCGTCAAGCCGCTGATGGACAGCACTTTCCCGCTGGAAAAGGCATCCGACGCGCACCGGCGGATGGAAACCTCGGCACATATTGGCAAAATTGTGTTGGAGGTCTAGGCCAACGGCCCACAGGGCAAGCCGGAAACCCTTTGATTTTCCTTGCTTTCGTGGCATCTATCGCGACGCACCGAACCACCTTGTTCCGTTCGGAAAACGCCGTGCACCGAAGAGCCTGCACCGAAGAGTTTGCGTCGAACGCGGAGAACTGACCTTGCGTCTGATCAGGTGCCTCGCGCCCATAGCGCTGGGCCTCATGATTCTCGTCTGCGCGTTCCCGGCGCGCGCGCTGGACGCTGTCAGCGTCCGCGGTGACGCGCCCGCGATCGACCTCACCGGCGTGCTCGAGCATCAGCGCAGCGACGCCGACCGCATCCAGGTCTCGACCGCGCCCGGCACCGACGGCATCGTCCGCCGCATCGAGGTGCGCGCCCGCGAAGGCGGCCAGAACTGGGTGGTGTTCGCGCTCGCCAACAACACCGACGACCAGCTCGACCGCCTGATCGTCGCCCCGCATTACCGTATCGTCTCCTCGGGGCTGCTGTGGCCCGACCTCGGGCTGTCGCGCATCGCGACCATCACGCCCTCGACCGGCGACCGGCCGGAGCGGCAGGAGAGCCCGACCGCCGACGTCTTCCGCGTCACCCTCGATCCCGGCGCGGTCGTCACCTTCGTCGCGGAGCTGCGCACCGACAAGCTGCCGCAGCTCTATCTGTGGGAGCCGGAATCCTACAAGGACAAGGTCAACTCGTTCACGCTGTACCAGGGCATCGTGATCGGCATCTCCGGCTTGCTGGCGCTGGTGCTGACAATCCTGTTCGTGGTCAAGGGCAGCATCATGTTCCCGGCCGCCGCGGCGCTGGCCTGGGCGGTGTTGGTCTATATCGGCGTCGATTTCGGCTTCTGGGGCAAGGTGCTCGACATGTCGAACAACGCCGAGCGCATCTGGCGCGCGGCGGGTGAGGCGATCCTGGCGGCGACGCTGCTGGTGTTCCTGTTCGCCTATCTCAATCTCAGTCGATGGCACGTGCGCTATTCCCACATCACCGTGGGCTGGCTCGCGTTCCTGGGATCACTGGTGGCGCTGGCCCTGTTCGACCCTGCGGTGGCCTCCGGCATCGCGCGCATATCGCTGGTGCTGATTGCCTTCGCCGGCTTCGCGCTGATCGTCTATCTCTCCACCCACGGCTTCGACCGCGCTGTGCTGCTGATCCCGACCTGGTTCCTGCTGGTGGTCTGGGTGGTCGCGGCCGGCATGACGGTCGCAGGCTCCGTCACCAACGACATCGTCGGCCCTGCGCTGCTCGGCGGCCTCGTGCTGATCGTGATGCTGATCGGCTTCACGGTGATGCAGCATGCGTTCGCCGGCGGCGGCGCCACCACCGGCGTCGTCTCCGACATCGAGCGCCGCGCGCTGGCGCTGGCCGGTTCCGGCGATTTGATCTGGGACTGGGACGTGTCCGCCGACAAGGTCTTTACCAGCCCTGAGACCGAGGCCCTGCTCGGCCTCAAGCGCGGCACGCTGGAAGGCCCGGCCGCCTCCTGGCTCGAAGTGCTGCACCCGCTCGACCAGGACCGTTTCCGCGCCGCGCTCGACAGCGTGCTCGACCAGCGCCGCGGCCGCTTGGTGCAGGATTTCCGCCTGCGCACGCCGGACGGTCACTTCATGTGGTTCGCGCTGAAGGCGCGCCCGGTGGTCGGCTCCGACGGCGAGGTCTCGCGCGTGGTCGGCACCCTCACCGACGTCACCGAGCTGCGCAACGCCGAGGAGCGCCTGCTGCACGATTCGGTGCATGACAATCTCACCGGCCTGCCCAACCGCAAGCTGTTCATGGACCGGCTCGGCGCCGTCGCGCATTTCGCCAAGACCATGCCGACGCTGCGGCCGACGCTGATGGTGATCGACCTCGACCGCTTCAAGCAGGTCAACGATTCCGTCGGCATCGCGGTCGGCGATTCCATCCTGCTGACGCTGGCCCGCCGCCTCACCCGCATCCTGAAGCCGCAGGATACACTGGCGCGGCTCGCCGGCGACCAGTTCGGCTTGATCCTGCTCTCGGAGCAGGACCCCGCCCGCATCACCGCCTTCGCCGAGACCATCCGCAAGACCATCCGCGCGCCGATCGCCTTCAACGAACGCGAGATCTTTCTCACGGCCTCGATCGGCCTCGCCTTGTCCGATCCGCAAGTTCAGCTCACGGACGAGATCATCAAGGACGCCGAGCTCGCGATGTATCACTCCAAGCGCATCGGCGGCGACCGCATCGACGTCTACAAGTCCGCGATGCGCGCGCGAAAAACCGACCGGCTGACGCTGGAGAGCGAACTGCGCCGCGCCATCGAGCGGCAGGAGCTCACGATCCTGTACCAGCCGATCGTGCGGCTTGAAGACCGTTCGGTCGCCGGCTTCGAGGCGCTGGTGCGCTGGGATCATCCCAAGCTCGGACGCATGGCGCCCTCGGAATTCATCACCATCGCGGAAGAGACTGGCCTGATCATCGACCTTGGCATGTTCGTGCTCGACCAGACCGCCAAGCAGCTCTCGATCTGGCAGCGCGCGATGCGCTCGCGCGAGCCGATCTTCGCATCGGTCAACGTCTCCTCGCGGCAATTGCTGCGCCACGATCTGATCCACGACATCCGCACCGTGCTGTCGCGCTCCTCGGTCGCGCGCGGCACGCTGAAGCTGGAGCTGACGGAATCGCTGGTGATGGAGAATCCGGAGCACGCGGCGCAGATGCTGACGCGCATCCGCGAACTCGGCACCGGGCTGTCGCTCGACGATTTCGGCACCGGCCATTCGTCACTGGCCTATCTGCAGCGCTTCCCGTTCGACACCATCAAGATCGACCAGTCCTTCGTGCGCACCACCAACCGCGGCACCCGCCCGGTGATCCTGAAGTCCATCATCGCGCTCGCGCACGACCTCGGCATGGACGTGGTCGCCGAAGGTGCCGAGACCGATTCCGACGCGGTCGAGCTCTACCAGATGGGCTGCGAATACGCGCAAGGGTTTGCCTTTGGCGAACCCATGGATGCCGACGCCGCGATGCGCCTGCTCACGGAAGTGCGCCTGGAAGCGGCGAGCTAGCTTCCCTTCGCCTCACCCAGGCCTGCGCCGGTCACTCTTCAGCTTGGTGAACCGCACGCTCGCACCGTCCGGCATCCGCATCGCCTTGAAACCCGCGGCGAGGCAGGCTTCGCGTTGCGGCATCTGGATATCCGGGCTGCGCAGGCTGTCCCACCATGAGGCACGATTCGCCGCGCGCGGCAGGGCCGCGCCGATAATCTCTTCGATCTGTTCATAGGTCAGCACGAATTCCGCCTGCTTCTGCCGCATCAGATAATCGCGCAACGCGTCGTAGTCGTTCACCGCTGTCCTCTTCGCTGGTCGAAGCTCCGCTTTGCCCAAAAACGTGAGCCGCGGAAACCAATTTTTAACTCATTCCGGCAGCGCCGTCCCGGCTTAAACACTACTCAAGCTTTCGGGCGCATTCACTGGTGTCGGGAGCAAACGATGTTGTCTCGATGGCGCGACGTCACGGCCCGCCGGCCATGGCGGCTTTCGGCGAAGCTGCTGATCATCTCGTCCGTGGTGACGGTGATCGGCTTTTCCGCCATTTGCGTCAACGTCATGCTGGACATGCGCCGCGGCGAGGAGGCGCTCGCCCGCCAGACGCTGGAAAACCTGGCGACGACCATCGAGTCCGACGTCAGCCGCAACATCGAGATCTACGATCTGGCCCTTAAGGCGGTCGCCAGCAACATGCTGCTGCCGGAAATCGCCACGGTCTCGAAGCCGATCCGTCACCTCATCCTGTTCGACCATTCGACCACGGCGAGGCATTTCGGCGCGATCCAGGTGTTCGACGCCGACGGCCGGTTGACCATTGACGCCTCGACGCTCGATCCCGTTGTCGTGAACCGGGGCGACGAGGATTACTTCAAGGCCCATCGGGACAATCCGCAAGCCGGGCTCTTCATCAGCCGTCCCATGCTGTTCCGCGGCGCTTATTCGATCGTGCTGAGCCGGCGCATCAGCGACACCGACGGCGGCTTCCTCGGCGTCGTCGCCGGCTCGATCCGCTTCAGCTATTTCCACGAATTGTTCGAGCGGCTGAGCCTCGATCCCGACGATACCATCACCGTGCTCAGGCGCGACCGTACCGTCATGATGCGGCGGCCGTTTGATCTCGACGTGATCGGCACGAATCTGGCCGACCGGCCGGTCTGGAAGGCCGAAAATCTGAAGGTCGGCAGCGCATTCGCCGGACAGGGGCCGATCGACGGCACGCCGCGGCTCTATGTCCGCAGCGGTGGGACCAGCCCGCTATTCGTGGTGGCAGGTAAGCCACTGAACACCGTGTTCGAGCTCTGGCAGAGGGAAGCCTACCGCATCGGCGCCGTGGTCGTGGCGCTCAGCCTGTTCATGCTGGCATCGACGCTGGTGCTCGCGCGCGAGATCGGCCGGCGCGCCGAGGCCGAGCGCAAGCTCGAGCAGATGGCGACGACCGACGCGCTCACCGGTCTGAAGAACCGCCGCAAGTTCGACCAGGTGATCGACGTCGAATGGCGCCGCGCGATGCGGCAGCAGACGCCGATCGCGCTGTTGATGATCGATGCCGATCACTTCAAGGCCTACAACGACACGTTCGGCCACCAGGCCGGCGACCAGGTGCTGGTCGGCATCGCCATCTGCATTTCCGATTCGGTGAGCCGCGCCGGCGACTGCGCCGCGCGCTATGGCGGTGAGGAATTCGCCGTGCTGCTGCCGGGCACCTCGGTCACGGACGCCCTCCTGGTGGCCGAGAAGATCCGCGCCAAGGTGCAGGGATGGTCCGACGACCACACGAGCTCCACGGTGTCCTGCGGCATCGCGAGCCTCGTTCCCACCACCGGCATGGACTGGCCGATCCTGGTCGCCGCCGCCGACAAGGCGCTCTACGCCGCAAAAGCCGGCGGCCGCAACCAGTCGGTGGTCGCAAGCTTGCCGAAGCTGTCGCTAGTGGCGTGAGGGTTTCGTTTCGTCATTGCGAGCGAAGCGAAGCAATCCAGACTGTCTCCGCGAAGACAGCCTGGATTGCTTCGTCGCTTCGCTCCTCGCAATGACGATCGGAGCGCTACTGCCCCAAATACTTCTTCATTTCCGCAATGAGCCCGTCACGCAGCTCCGGCCGCTTCAGTCCGTAGGCGATGTTGGCGCGGAGGAAGCCGGGCTTGGAGCCGCAATCATGGCGCTCGCCCTCGAACTCGACGCCGTAGAAGCTTTGCGATCTGGCGAGGCCGATCATGGCATCGGTGAGCTGGATCTCTCCGCCGGCGCCGCGCTCCTGGGTCTCCAGGATCTTGAAGATCTCCGGCTGCAGGATGTAGCGGCCGGTGATCGAGAGGTTGGAGGGCGCGGTGCCCTTGGCCGGCTTCTCGACCATGCCGTCGACCTCGAACATCTTGCCGGTGCGTTTGCCGACGCCGCAGATGCCGTATTGATGGGTCAGATGGTCGGGCACCGCCTCGACCGCGATGACGTTGGATTTTTCGCCGAGCTTGCTGGCGGTGTCGATCATCTGCTTCAGGCAGCCGGGCGAATTGAGCACGAGTTCGTCCGGCAGCACGACCGCGAACGGTTCGTTGCCGACGATGTCGCGTGCGCACCAGACCGCGTGACCGAGGCCGAGCGGCGCCTGCTGGCGGGTGAAGCTGACGGCGCCGGCCTCCGGCTGGTTCTGCGCCAGAACGTCCTGCTCGGTCTTCTTGCCGCGCGCGGCCAGCGTCGCATCGAGCTCGAACATCCGGTCGAAATGATCTTCGATGACATTTTTGTTGCGGCCGGTGACAAAGATGAAGTGCTCGATGCCGGCTTCCCGGGCCTCGTCATAGACGTACTGGATCAGCGGCTTGTCGACGATCGTCAGCATTTCCTTCGGCATCGCCTTGGTGGCGGGCAGGACGCGGGTGCCGAGGCCGGCAACGGGAAATACGGCTTTGCGGATTTTCATGGGATTGATCGAATACCTGAGGAACACGTGAAGGGAGCAATGGCATCTTGCTAGCTTGTTTGCAGCCGCCAACAAAGGCGGATGTGGGGCCTCATCCTCACAGAGTTAAGAAAAAGGCCACCATCAAAATTTCACCTTTGTTAAGCTGTTGGCAACCGTAACCAGGCCTCCTGAGGGCGGATTTTGGCCGGACAGGTGTGGACATGATGCAATCAATGGCAGGGCTGGCAAAACGGGGCGGGTCCGTGACCGGTGCGACGATGATTGCGACCGCCCTGCTGTTCCCACTTCCCGCCAGCGCGCAGGCTCAGAACGGTTTGTCCAATCTGTTCGGCGGTATTTTCTCCGGCCCGAACCAGGCGCCTTCGCCAGCAGCGCCCGGGCCCAGCGGCGCTCAAACGGGAGTTCAACCTTGGACCGGCGAGGATGGCGCCTCCGGGCATCCGCTGATGACAGCCGCCGCGATCCGAGAGGCCGCGGGTAACTTCAACAATTGCGTCGCAGGCATGTGGCCCGATGCCGCACGGCGCAACATCACGCAGGAAGATTTCCAGCGCTTCACGGCAGGCCTCGCGCCCGATCTGCGCATCATGGACCTGATGGATTCGCAGCCCGAGTTCACCAAGTCGATTTGGGATTATCTCGACATCCTCGTGAACGACAACCGCCTCGCCAAGGGCCGCGAGGTCCTGGCCAAATACAAGGCGCAGTTCGAGGCCACCGAAAAAGCCACCGGCGTCGATCGTTATGTCATCGCCTCGATCTGGGGCATCGAGTCCAACTACTCGACGCAGATGGGCGACCGCAGCGTGCTGCAATCGACCGCGACGCTCGCCTGCATCGGCCGCCGCCAGGCTTACTTCAAGGACGAATTCCTCTCCGCGCTGGAGATCCTCAACCGCGGCGATCTCAGGCCCGAACAATTGCGCGGCTCCTGGGCCGGCGCCTTCGGCCCGACCCAGTTCATGCCGACCGCATTCAAGCGCTTTGCCGTGGACGGCGACGGCGACGGCCGGCGTGACGTCGTCGACAATCCCTCCGACCTGATTGCGTCGACCGCCAACAATCTGAAGAAGGACGGCTGGCAGGCCGGCCAGACCTGGGGCTACGAGGTCGTGGTGCCCCAAGGCTTCAACTACATGCTGGCCGACCGCGCCAAGGCGATGACGGTAGCGCAGTGGGAGAAGCTCGGCCTCAAGCGCCCGACCAACCAGCCCTTCCCGCATCCAGCCGAGAAGGCCTATCTGCTGGCGCCGGCCGGTGCCCAAGGGCCCGGCTTCCTGATGCTGCAGAACTTCCGGGTCATCATGAAGTACAACCCGGCCGAGGCCTATGCGCTGGCGATTGGCCATTTCGCCGATCGCCTCCGCGGCGGCCAGCCGTTCGTTCAGCCCTGGCCGCGGCAGGAACGGGAGCTGTCCCGGACCGAGCGGCTGGAACTCCAGCAGCTGCTGGCCCAGCGCGGCTTCTACAAGGGCACCCCGGACGGCCAGTTCGGCGGCCAGACCCGGGAAGCCCTGCGCAACTTCCAGGCCTCGATCGGGGTCCCCGCGGACGGATTTGCCTCCTCTGATGCGCTGAATCGGCTGCGCGGGCAATAAAATCGCGCCGAAAGTAACCCTGAACAGGGATTTTGGCCGGCAGTCTTGACCGGGGCGGCGGTTCGCCGTGTATGGGCCAATAATTCTGGGCCGAGAATCTGGGCCCAGAATCTCAAGGATCTGAAGAGAATCTGAAAGAGAATCTGCCCGTTTGGCGCCCGATTCCGTTATTATATCGAGCCTGTCCTGATCCCTATTGCACGTGCCGAGATCGCATGTCGAAGAAGTCCCTGTTCAAGGTGCTGACCGAGACTGGCCCGCTGATCGCGCTGGGGACGGCGCTTGCGATTCTGGTGTCGGTCGCGGGACCCGCCTCGGCGCAGTTCTTCAACTTCCCCGGCTTCGGCGGCCCGCCGCAGCGCTCGGCTCCGCCGCCGCCGCGCAACGGCGGAGGCGGAGGCGGCGGATGGTTCGGCGGCGACTTCTTCGCGCCGTTCCAGCAGCAACAGCCGCAAGCGCCGCGCCAGGATTTTTCGCGCGCACCGGCGCCGGCCAAGCGCGACACCATTCCCGACAGGAACGTGCTGGTGATCGGCGACGCCATGGCTGACTGGCTCGCCTACGGCCTGGAGGACGCCTACACCGAGCAGCCCGACATGGGCGTGATCCGCAAGCACAAGACCACGTCGGGCCTGATCAAGTACCAGCCCAAAGGCGAGCCCTCGGACTGGACCGCTGCTGCGAAGGGCATTCTCGAGACCGAGAAGCCCGACGTGATCGTGGTGATGCTCGGCCTCAACGACCGCATCGCGATCCGCGAGGCGGCAGCACCCGATAAATCGGACAAGGCGACGGACAAGGACAAGAAGAACGACAAGGGCGCGCGCGGCAAACCACCGGCCAAGCCTGCCGATGCCAAGCCCGGCGACACCGCCGCGAAGCCGGATGACAAGCCGGCCGATGCCGACCTGCCGCAGGATGATGCCGACAACGCTGACGCACCGGCGGTCGCCGCGCCCGAGAAGACCGCGCGCAACCCGAACGGCCTTTACGAATTCCGCGACGAGCGCTGGGTCGAGCTCTACGGCAAGAAGATCGAGGAGCTCGCCAACGTCCTCAAGTCCAAGGGCGTGCCGGTGCTCTGGGTCGGCCTGCCCGCCATCCGTGGCCCCAAGGGCACTGCGGACATGCTGTTCCTGGATTCGCTCTATCGCGAAGGCGCGGCCAAGGCCGGCATCACCTATGTCGACGTCTGGGACGGCTTTGTCGACGAAGCCGGCCGCTTCTTGCAGAAGGGCCCGGACTTCGAAGGCCAGATCCGTCAGCTCCGCAGCGGTGACGGCGTCTATTTCACGAAACCCGGCGCGCGCAAGCTCGCCCACTATGTCGAGCGCGAGATCACCCGCCTGCTCGCCGGGCGCTCCGGCCCGATCGCGCTGCCGAGCGAACCGGCGACCCCCGACACCAGTGCCGAACCCGGCAAGCCCGCGCCGCGGCCGCTGGCCGGTCCGATCGTGCCGCTGGTTGCGGCCTCGATCTCGACCGATCAATTGCTGGGTGGGCCGGGCTCACGTCCTGCCGCCGTCGATGCGCTCGCTGCGAAGACGATGGTGAAGGGCGAGCCACTGGCTGCGCCCGCCGGCCGCGCCGACGATTATGCCTGGCCGCGCCGCGAAGTCGGCCGCGAGCAGGCCAAGGGCGATACGCCGGTCGCCACGACGACACCCGATCGCGGTACGCCGGGTGCGGCCGCGGCGATCGCCCCGCCAAAGCTTGCGCCGAAGAAGCCACCGGCGCCGCAGCAACCGGCACAGGCAGCGCCATCGATGCGCGATTTCTTCGGCTTTGGCTCGCCGCCGCCCCCGCCGCGTCAATTGGCGCCGGCGCCGCGCAATCCGAATCCCAACCCTGCGATCCCGCGTCCGCCTGGCAACGTCGGGCGATCGGCGGAAGTGTTCCGATAATTTTCTAAGCTGAGCTCTCGTGTCCCGGACGCGCTGCAGCGGGAAACGCTGCTGCGCAGAGCCGGGACCCAGCTCGTCCGACAGTCACAAAAAGAATGGGCCCCGGCTCGGCAACGCGGCGTACGCGCCGCGCTGCGTCCGGGGCCCTGATGCTTATCGCGCGTTGGCTTTAGCCTAGTAGCGCCAGCGCGGCGGCGGGCGGCGCGAAGGCCGCGCCATCAGCAGTGCCAGTGCAAAGCCGATGCCGCCGGCGACCAGCAGCGCGCCCATCGGGTTGTCCTGCACCTTCTGGGCAATCGCCTGCGAGCCGTCACGCAACGTTTCGGCCGGCTTGTCGTAGGCGTCCTTGGCATAGCTTGCCGCGGTGTCCGTGGCGTCACGTACGGCATCCTTGGCCTGGCCGTAAAGATTCTGCACACTGCCGGCGGCTTCGCGTGCCTTGCCGGACGCCTGTGTCTGCGTATCGCTAGCCAAATCTCCGATAGCGCCTTCCGCGCGTCCGGCGAATTCCTTGGCCGATCCGACAATCCGATCCTTATCCATGATGCTCCTCCTCGGGGGTCAGCCCAAGTAACCGATCAGGAGCGGCGCAGTTCCATCTGACTTGAAATTGGACTCAGAGAATCAGCCCGCCGTCGACGACCAATGTCTGGCCGATGATGTAGGACGACAGCGGCGATGCCAGGAACAGCGCCGCGCCCGCCATGTCAGCCGGGGTGCCCAATCGCCGCAGCGGAATGCGTGAAAGTGCACCTTCGAGCCGCTTGGGATTGTCGGTCGTCACCTTCGTCATCTTGGTGTCGACCAGACCGGGCGCGATGCCGTTGACGCGGATGTCATCTTCGGCCCAGGCCTCGCCCAGCGTCCGGGTTAGTCCGACCGCGCCGGTCTTCGACGCGTTGTAAGCGGGATTGCCCATGGTGGAATGATAGGCCGCGGTCGAGGACACCATAATCAGCGATCCCCGCGCGTCCCGCAACATGGGATGGAAGCGCGTGGCGCAGGCCATCAGGCTCATCAAATTGACCTCGACGACCTTGCGAAAGCCCGCCATCTCGAACTCGCCGCGGCGATAGAGCACCACGCCCTGTGCGAGCACCAGGATATCGAGCCGATCGAACGACGGCTTGAACGCTTCGACCGCTCCGGCATTGCCGACGTCGAGCTGCGCATAGGAAAGACCGGTGAGATCCGAGCCTTCAGCTTGCGAATATTCCTTCGCGTGAGCACGCGTGCCGCAGACCGCAACTTGCGCGCCCCTGACGCGAAAGGCTTGCGCAATGCCGTTGCCGATGCCGCTGGATCCGCCGACAACCAGCACCTGCTTGCCTGAGAAATCGAGCTCGTTCGTCATCGCTGGCCTCTCCCATTGTCTTGCTTGTTTGACCTGTCTGCGGATCGATGACAGCCTTGTCAATCACAACAAGAACAAGCAGGGCTCAGAGGAAACAGCATGGCCGATTTCAAACAACTCAGCCGGTCCGTGAAGGGCCTGACCGTTCTCGTTACCGGCGCGGCCAGCGGCATGGGACGCGCGACGGCGCGCGTGTTTGCCACTGAGGGCGCGAACGTTGCCGTCACCGATTATGACGAGCAGGGCGCGCTGGCCGTCGCGAAGGAGATCGTGGCAAGCGGCGGCGCCGCGAAAGCCTGGAAGCTCGACGTTGCCGACGGCGATAAGATCAAGCGCGTGGTCGGCGACGTCGCTGCACATTTCGGTGGACTCGACATCATCGTCAACAATGCCGGCATCTCCGTGCGCGTCGCGATCGACGACGACGCCTATGAGGAAGCCTGGGCCAAGGGCCTCGCGGTGATGCTGACGGCGCATCCGCGCATCATCCGCGCCGCGCTGCCTCACTTGCGCAAGTCGAAGAGCCCGCGCATCGTCAACATCGCCTCGACCGAGGCGCTCGGCGCCACCGCATTGCACAGCCCCTATTCGGCGGCGAAGGGCGGCGTCGCCAGCCTCACCCGCTCGCTCGCGGTGGAGCTTGGCCGCGAGGGCATCACCGTCAACTGCATTTGCCCGGGACCGATCCGCACCGCCATCACCGACCGGATCTCGGAAGAGCACAAGACCATCTACGCCAAGCGCCGCACGGCACTCGGCCGCTACGGTGATCCCGAAGAGGTCGCGCACATGACGCTGAGCCTGTGCCTGCCGGCAGCGTCCTTCCTCACCGGCGCGGTCATCCCTGTCGACGGCGGCCTGATGGCGCGCAACGCGTAAGCGGCACCAAAGGTGCGTAGCCTGGATGGAGCGCAGCGCAATCCGGGGTTCTCACCTGGCAGGAAGACTCCCCGGATTACGCTTCGCTCCATCCGGGCTACGGGCAGCTATGCGCGCCCAGCGTTGACATCGCTTGTTACGTGAGTAACTTTTTCCTCGACAGAGCGGGACCAACCGCTCGCGGTTCGCGGGAGAAACGTCATGACGATCGCCATCCGGCAGCTTCACAAACATTTTGTCGGCGAGGTCTCGGGCCTCGACCTGCGGCAACCTCTCACCGAGGCCGAGGCGCGCGAGATCGAAGCCGCCATGGACAAATATGCAGTGCTGGTGTTCCACGACCAGGACATCACCGACGAACAGCAGATGGCCTTTGCGCTAAACTTCGGCCAGCGCGAGGACGCGCGCGGCGGCACGGTCACGAAGGAGAAGGACTACCGGCTCCAGTCGGGCCTGAACGACGTTTCCAATCTCGGCAAGGACGGCAAGCCGCTGGCAAAGGACAGCCGCGCGCACCTGTTCAACCTCGGCAATTGCTTGTGGCATTCCGACAGCTCGTTCCGCCCTATCCCGGCAAAATTCTCGCTGCTGTCGGCCCGCGTGCTCAACCCGAAGGGCGGCAATACCGAATTCGCCGACATGCGGGCGGCCTATGACGCGCTCGACGACGAGACCAAGGCGGAGATCGAGGATCTCGTCTGCGAGCACTCGCTGATGTATTCGCGGGGATCGCTGGGCTTCACCGAATACACCGACGAGGAGAAGGAGATGTTCAAGCCGGTGCTGCAACGTCTCGTGCGCACCCACCCGGTCCATCGCCGCAAGTCGCTCTATCTCTCATCGCATGCCGGCAAGATTGTCGGCATGAGCGTCCCCGAGGGAAGGCTGCTGCTGCGCGATCTCAACGAGCACGCCACACAAAGCGAGTTCGTCTACGTCCACAAATGGAAGCTGCATGACCTCGTGATGTGGGACAACCGGCAGACCATGCACCGCGTCCGCCGCTACGACCAGTCGCAGCCCCGTGACATGCGCCGCGCGACGGTGGCGGGCACGGAGCCAACGGTGCAGCAGCAGGCGGCGGAGTAGTTTTCCATAGTCGTCCTGGACCAGCGAGCGAAGCAGCGCCGATCCAGGACCCATTACCACCGGTGTCCAGTTCGGCGAAGGCTGGTGGTTGCCAGCCTGCTTCAACAATTGCAGCCTGGGTAATGGGTCCTGGCCTTCGCCAGGACGACACTGAGGCGCTACGCGTGCCCCGCCTCGTTCGAGAGCATGCCGGGATCGATGCCGATCTTGCGCAGCGCGCGTCCGTATTTTTCGTCGACGTCGTCGCCGAAGATCAAATCCGAATCCGCGTCGCAATGCAGCCAGCCATTGCTCTGGATTTCGGTCTCGAGCTGGCCCGGCGCCCAGCCGGCATAGCCGAGCGCCAGGATGGCGTGCTTGGGGCCGGAGCCGTTGGCGATCGCGCGCAGGATGTCGACGGTCGCGGTGAGGCAGACGCCGTCGTCGATCCGGAGCGTCGCATTCTCGATGTAGAAATCGCTGGAATGCAGCACGAAGCCGCGGCCGGTATCGACCGGACCGCCGCGCAGCACCTTCATGCTTTCGGCATTCTCCGGCAGCTTGATGTGCTCGCCCTTGTTGATGATGCCGAGCTGCTGCAACAGCTCGGGGAAGTCGATGCTGCCGGCCGGATGGTTGACGATGATGCCCATCGCGCCTTCGGCGGAGTGGGCGCAGAGATAGATCACCGAGCGCTCGAAGCGCTCGTCGCCCATCACGGGCATGGCGATCAACAGCTGGCCGTCGAGGTAGCCCGCCGAACTCGGGAGCGCGGGGGCTGGCTTGCGGGTGCTTTCGCCCGTCCTCTTGCCTGTGGGAGCCATCGGTGAAGCACTCCGGTTTCAATTCCTATCCTGATGTCGGGCCGGGCCGCTGTCAAATCAAGGCTTTCAGGGACTTGATTCAAGTGCATCCATCACAAGCAATTCAATGGTTTGCCGCCGGGCGACCCTGTAAAGACGTACCATGCTGACAAGAGTTCCCCGGCGTGCGGCGATTGGCGTCGCGACAACCCTGCTCGCGTCCTCGCTGGCGCTTGCGGCCCATGCCGACGACGCATCGCCGTGGCAGCGCGACGGACATTCCGCGGTGCGGTTGCTGGCAGGATCGCGCAGCGGCGCCGTCCTGCTCGGCGGTATCGCCTTCCAGATCCAGCCCGGCTGGAAAACCTATTGGCGCATGCCGGGCGATTCCGGCGTTCCGCCGCGCTTCGATTTCTCGAAATCCGACAATGTCGAAGCGGTGACGGTGATGTGGCCGGCCCCGCAGAAATTCGACGACGGCGCGGGCGGCCATTCGATCGGCTATCACGACCAGATCGTGCTGCCCCTGCGCATCATCGCCAAGGCGGCCGACAAGCCGGTGACGTTGCGCGCCGAGATCAATTATGCGGTGTGCGAAAAGCTTTGCATTCCAGTCGAGGCCCGCGCCGAGCTTGGCTTCAACAGCGTCGCCTCGACCGAGGACGCCAATTTGCGTGCAGCGCTCGACACCGTGCCCAAACCTGCCGCCATCGGCGATCCCAATCCGCTCACCATCCGCGACGTGAAGCGTGATGGGCCCAAGAATGTGGTGGTCGACGTGGTCGTTCCGGATGCGCGCACCGTCAGTCTGTTCGTGGAAGGTCCGACGCCCGATTGGGCGCTGCCCATCCCGGCGCCGGTCGAGCCCAGCCCACCGGGCGTGAAGCGATTTTATTTAGAACTCGACGGCCTGGCCCCCCGCGCCCCCCCCCCCCGCGCCCCGCCGGCGGGGGAGGCGGGGGGGGCGGCGCCGGAGGGGCGGGTGGAAAAAAAAAAGGTGTGGGTGTGGG